>JAOUPE010000013.1 GCA_029880025.1 Caldifarciminota bacterium | reverse complement strand
TGCAAGATTTGTTTATGGATTGGCTTAGAGAATTACTTTTTATCTTTAGTACCGAATATTTTATTGTAAAGCGAGTTGCAAAAATTAATTTAGCCGATAATGTTTTGACGGCTGAGCTAAGCGGTGAGAAATTTGATACCTCTCGCCATCGCATAAAAATCGAAATTAAAACACCAACTTATCATATGTATAATATTGAACAGACTAAAAAAGGTTATCAGGCAACCGTGATATTTGACGTTTAAATAGAAAACTCAAAGCCCAAAACTCTGAAACTATAATCTAAAAAGTAAACCTGAATTAAATTGTTACAGAAACTAAAAATTAATTAGTTTGATTATCTTTAGCTGTATCTTTTTCTTCTACTTTTTCGGTAGCCGGTCTTGGGTGAAAGATTTCAGTGGCGATGAGCATAATGATGCCAATAACGATAAACATATCGGCAAGATTGAAAGTATACCAGCGTATATTCTTTACTCCGATGTCAATAAAATCAATGACCTTACCCAGTCGGATTCGGTCCCAAAGATTGCCGATTGCACCGCCAAGAATCAAGGCATAAGAGCAAAGATATAAGAAACTTTTGGTGCGGGTGGCAAAATATATGACAATCGCCACCCCGACCAAGGGTAAAATATAATAGGAAAGACCAGAACCAATCGGTAAACCAAAAAGTCCACGCGGGTTATAGACAAGAGTAATTCTAACCAAATTGCCAATAACTGGTTTAATCTGATAAGGCACCAGTAATCTCTGAGCCGATAACTTGGTTATCTGGTCAAAAAATAATGCCAAAGCACTAATCAAAAGAAAAATTCGGACCCGCATTTTGATTAAAGAATATAATGAAGAGTTAAATTGTCAAGTTTTTGATAAAAGAGGCAGAAAATTCCAGGTGATATTTTAGCTATTATGATTAGGTGTGAATGTGATTAAAGGCGGTTTCAATCTTATCCAAATCTTCGGCTTCAAATACTCTGATTCGGTAATGTTGGGCAAAATGGTTGGCATCCGGACTCAATCTGGGCAGCGCAATCATAATTATATCCTGAGCATTCACATCATAAGCCTTGGCATATAACTTTATCACTTCTTCGGAATCGACCTCATGCTCAGCCGAAGCAAAACCGACAACAATACGATGCTCAAACGGTCCTGAGTGTTTGGTTGCCAAAAGGTCAATCTCATGTTCGGCGCCGGACCGACCGGTGATTTTGAACGAACCCTGCACCTCATAACCATCCCGGATTAGCAATTCGGCAACCCGATTCTTAGGAATACGCTCCAGATGCAATTTATCCTTTTTCTCTTCACTGATTCGATAAGAATATAGGCATAACTCCCGAATTTCTTCTTTGCCGAATACGGTTGCACATTGACGGCAATGCCACTTTTCAACCGGAGTTATAACTAATTCGCCACAATCGTAACACTTGTAATAATAACCTGGACTATTATAGTCGCTGCCAATCAAATTTAACTCTTTATGACACTTCGGGCATTTATGCCCGTTTTCATTGGTGAATTCTTTTTCGATTCCAAGATAACCGCAGGACGGATGTTCAATAACGATACTGTGCAAAATATGACCGGAACCGCAGTTTGGACAATAGGTTGAATAACGGATGTCGGTCGAATTACAAACCGGACAATACATGATTTTGTCATAAAACTTTTTGGTCAGATAACCCAGACGGGTCAAGTCTTCAAGTAAGTGTAAGGTATAACTGTTGGATTGGGTAAGAATTTTATCGGCTAATGGATAGTCAACACATTTTGCTGATTTGGGGTTAAAAACCGGCTTCAGTTCTTCAATTTCACCATTGGTCAACTGTTCGAGTAATTTTATTACCTTCGAGTCACTAATCACAAAGTTCCTCCGATAGGCGGATAGCAAATTATACTTGACTTTTCTAAGTTGTCAATGTTTTCATCATCCCTAATATTTTGAAGTTTAAAGAATTATAGGAATCAGCGAATTGTAAAGGTTATTAAGTTGTTTCTCATATCAGAGAATAAAGATAGATTATTTGAAATCAGCCAGCACTTCTTCAATCACGATTGCCATCTTATCGCCCACCCCGGGGATTTTTTTTAATCCATCGCTGCCTTCTTTTTGATAAAGACTGAAAACATCGTAGTCGAGTTCATCTAAACCGTGAGCTACTTTTAGGTAGGCTAAGATTCGATAATAAGATTCAGCCTGGAACTGGAGTTCACGTGCTTTCAGGTAGACTTTCTCGGCAACGAGCTTATTAATTTTTGACTTGCCCGGGAAGAATTTGACCGGTCGAGGAATCGTATTGCTGATTCGATACTGCTGACAATATTTTTTCACCAGACTGTGAACTTCTCGATAATAGAAAGGCAGACCGTTGGGGTCTTTATAGATTTTCTCATAATTGGCAATTAGTTTTGGGTCAAGACTCTTTAGTGCCTGATAGTATTTGTCTTTACAGTAACCGAAAAGGGTTAGACCACCGTCCAGTACATATTTACCACCGGCTTGTTTGGTTGTCTTTATTACTTCTTTGATATTCTTTTCATTATCATAGATGAACGGTAAAATTGGGATGAAGACGGTTCCGGTCATAATACCAGCTGAACTAATCATTTCCATCGCCTCAAACCGGGATTGGATTGATGGCGCTTTTGGCTCAAATAGCCTTCTTGTTTCATCGTCCTGGCTGGTCATAATCGAAAAACCGACATTGACATAACTGCGCCGGTTGATTTTGGCGAGTAAATCCAAATCTCTGGTGATTAATGGCGATTTCTCATTGATAAAAACCGGAAAACCTAATTCGAGAGCTATTTCAAGCATTTTCCGGGAGGAACGATATTTGCGCTCGACCGGCTGCCAATCGCCGAGCGTTATAATATCAACTGGCTGGGTTGCTAATTCCTGAGCTAAAAGTTCGGCAGCATTGTCCTTGACTTTAACCAAGCGGTCAAAGTCATCAGGGTCCTGGTAAGGAGTGTATTTTTTATCCCATTCATAACAATAAAGACAACCGTAGCTGCAGCCTAAATATGGGTGAGCCGAATACTTTACCCAAAACCAACCACCATCACAATACTTGTGAACATTCAAAATCTTTTTTGGGGAATAGGTTGCGGTTAGTGATTTCATTTTTTAAAAAGAAGCGAAGGAATCCGATTAGTTCTAAATTATTTATTTCTTCTCGGGTTCGGTTGTCTTTAGATAATGCATTCTCAATTCATACAACAGGCTATCCAGTAATTTTTCCTCCTCAGCATCAAGATTACCTTTAGTCTTGGCTTTCAAAACTTCTAAGGTATCAATGGTCTGTTTTGCCATTGATAAATTCTTTTCGGTTTTATTGGTTAAGGGATTAGGAGTGATGCCTAAATACTGTAACACCGCCGCGGAAAACATCAGGATGATACTCTGAAACGAAACCGGCGGTAGTTCTTGATTCATAAATTGAGTAAATCCCGAACTCTCAGCACGGTTTGGTCCTGGATAAAGACTCTTGGTACCCGAGGGCTAATCCGGGTGATGATTTCATAAGGAATCGTTTTTGCCCAATTTGCCAAATCATTAGCCGAGATTGTCTCTTTACCCGAACTGCCCATCAAGGTTACAACGTCACCGATTTTGACATTCGGGATATCGGTCACATCAATCATGGTTAAATCCATACAGACATTACCGACCACTTTGGCTCTATCTTCAGAAACCAAGACCTCGGCATTATTGGAAAGTGACCAGGGATAACCATCACCATAACCCGCGGTTATGACCGCAATCAATGAATCCCGTTTTGTAAAATAAGTGCGCTCGTAACTGATGCTCTGACCCTTGGGAATTTTACGCAGATTGACAATTCGACTTCTTAAACTCATTACCGGGTTTAGAGAAATGGTTTGACTGGTTGCCGAATTTGGATTGATACCATAAATTACGAGACCCGGTCTTATCATATCAAAATGGGAGGCGGAAAAATTGAGAAAGCCGGCAGAGTTGGCAACATGCCGGATTATTGGTTTGACCCCGACTTGATTTAACGATTCGATTAACGATGAATATTTCTCAATCTGTTGATTGGTAAAAGAGAAATCAACGTCGGCAGCCGGGAAATGGGTGAATACACCTTCAACCTTCAAATAAGGATTGGAATTGAGCTCAACGATTGTATCGGCAGCCTCTTCATAGGGCAGACCGGTTCGACCCATACCAGTATCTACCTCGATATGAACCTTGATTGGTTTTGCTTGTTTCTTTGCTTCTAAAGCTAAGCGACGGGCGAATTCTATTTCGGTAATGGATGGGGTCAAATTGTGATTGAAGAGGGCATCAATCTCATAATAAGGAATCGGGCTCAAAATGAGGATGGGGGCAGTTATTTTACCATTAGTGCGTAAATTGATTCCTTCTTCGATTCCAGCCACGCCAAACATATCGACTTTTGCATCAAGCTGAGCAGCAATCTCTTTGGCACCATGACCATAAGCATCGGCTTTGATTGCTAATAGAATCTTCTTGTTGCCGAGTACCTTTTTTACTGATGCCAGATTTTCCTGTAAAGCATTCAAATCGATTTCAGCCCAGATTCGTTTTCCTTCGGTCGGTTGAAGTTTATTTTTTGGGGTCAGGTGCAATGACTGGTTAGAATGCGATTTGGCTGGTGCGAACTGTTTTGAATCATCGCATAAGGTCGTCCCCAGACTTTCCGGGCGTTTGCGCAATGACCTTTTTGGCTTTTCGGTAGATTCTGAATCCATCATTGGTATATTAGAGGAGATTTATCAATTGTCAAGCCGAATAGGGCAATGATTTTAAATAATAAAGAATTTGTAATTTCCTCTTGACTTTACCAATAATTATGATAATAATCCGATGTCGACAAATGAAAAAAAGCAATGTTTTGCTTTTAGAAATCGGTACCGAAGAATTACCGCCATCATTTGTGGAACCGGCGGCTCAGGGGTTTAAGGCAGCGGTATGCAATTTTTTGTCCAAGCAGAAAATTCGATTCGGTAAGACGAAAATATTTTATACCCCACGTCGGCTTGCCGTCTTAATCCAAAGGGTTGCCGCCAAACAGGATAAGCAAATCGTTGAAGTTTCAGGACCACCCTGGCGCAGTGCATTCGACCAGGATGGTAAACCTTTGCGCAGTGCCCTTGCCTTTGCTCAGAGTCAGGGCAAAACGGTTGATGACCTTTACCCGAAAAAGACCGACCGCGGTGAATATGCGTTTTTGAAAAAAGAGACAACCCAAGAAAAGACCCAGAGTCTTTTAGTTAAGGCATTACCGGAAATTATTCAATCGATTCCCTTTGCCAAGACGATGCGCTGGTCTGAAGGCAAAATACGTTTTGGTCGACCGATACGCTGGATTTGTGCGCTTTTTGGGAAAAACCCGATAGTCTTCAAAATCGATGGACTCGTTGCATCACCCAATACTTTTGGTCATCGCAATCTTACGGCAAAACCAATCAAATTGAAAACCGCTTTGGATTATGAAAAAATCCTGCGTCGTCATGGTGTCATCGCCGACCCAATCCAACGCCGAAGTGCGGTTGAAAAGAAACTTAAACACATTGCTCAAAAAATTAACGGATACCTGACGAAAGATGAAGAGCTAATATCCGAGGCGGTAAATACAATCGAGTATCCGGATCCGATACTATGTCAATTCAAACCAGAGTTTCTTTCCCTGCCTTCGGTCATTTTAATGACGGCATTGAAATATCATCAGCGTTGTTTTTCAATCCAAAATAAGATTGGTAAGTTGCGACCATTTTTCATTACGGTCAGTAATAATCCCGGTTGTAATCAAGCATTGGTAAAAAGCTGGTATGAGAAAGCGGTCGAATCCAGACTTAAAGATGCATTATTCTACTTGCAAGAGGATTTTAAAAAAGGTCTTGCGCCGTTAATCGAAACCCAAAAAACCGTGACCTGGATTGAAGGCTTGGGTAACCTTTATGAGAAGACCCGGCGCTTAATCGAACTGTCAAAGTTCATTACTCAATCCGTCCCAGGGATTGAAGTCGAACTATTAGTGCGTGCCGCCGAACTGGCAAAAGTTGACCTTTTGACCAATATGATTAGAGAAAAAGAATTTGCCAGCTTACAAGGAACAATCGGTGGGATTTATGCCGAAGCAACCGGTGAACCCTTGCCAGTGGCTAATGCCATCCGAGAACATTATCAACCCAAAAGTCAGTTTGATTCATTACCCCGAAGTAAAGAGGGTGGGCTTTTAAGTATCATAGATAAAATTGACAATATTGTTGCCTCTTTCATAATCGGTGCCATCCCATCCGGTTCCGAAGACCCGTTTGCTTTGCGTCGCCAGGCATCAGGAATTCTCGCAATTATCACGGAAAAAGGATTCCAGTTTGATTTAGCGGCTTTGCTTTCTCAGGATTTAAAGCTTTATGAACAAGCCGGCTACGAAGCATTGGTGCGAACCGACCGCACGCAAATTCTACTTAAGCTTCACCAATTCTTTAAAGAGCGATTGGCGAGTCTATTTCTCGACCGCAAACTGCGCTACGATGCGGCAAATGCGGTCCTGGAAGTTTGCTGGGTAAATCCGGTAGATGCCTGGCAAAGAGCCATTGCCCTTGAAGAGTTCCGTTCGGGCAAGGATTTTCGAGACCTGGTTATTGGTCAGAAACGGGTAGCCAACATCCTGAAAGGACAGGAGATAACCGGTCCAATTAAAGAGCAGCTGCTCATCGAAAAAGACGAGAGAGAACTGCTGAATAAAGCCCGGGAGATTGAGCAACCGCTGAAGGAAGCGATTAAGCAGCAAAATTATTCTGAAGCCTTAAAATTACTTTTATCTTTGCGTAAAAAGATTGACGACCTTTTCGATAATGTTTTGATAATGACCGGCGACATCAATTTACGGCAAAACCGTCTCGCCTTATTAGATTATCTTAAATCATTGTTCACGAAAGTTGCCGACCTGTCACAAATTGTCTTAGAAGGCGAATAGTGCCTCTCCGCCGTTGGGCGATACTCAGCGTCTGCGGTCTATTGCTGGTCTGCCGCAGTCAAAAAAAAGAAAGCGTAAAAGGCACCCCACCAGAACCCAAAAAAATTGTTTTGCAAATCAAATCGATAAAGATTAAAGTCGAGATTGCCGACACGCCGGAAAAAAGAATCCAGGGTTTAATGTATCGTTCGGTCCTGGCACCTGAAGAGGGGATGCTGTTTGTTTTTCCCGAGGAAGCGATTTATCCGTTTTACATGAAAAATACGAAAATAGCTCTAAGCATTGCCTTTATCGACCGGGCTGGAATCATTACCGATATTCAGCAAATGACCCCCTTGGATGAACAAACCGAGCATTATCCGCAAAAGCCGATTCTTTATGCTTTAGAGACAAATCAAGGCTGGTTTTTAGAAAAGGGTATCAGGATTGGTGATACGGTTTTTGGCTTACCAGAACCAGATCAATAATTTATTTTTCTCAATTAATCGGTTAAATAATTTTGTTGGATTATTCCGGTTAAAGAAAATTATGCTGAATAAATATTTTAGAAAAAAAATGGGGCGGAAAATTTTCCGCCCCATTTAACTTAAGCGAGTTACCGGCTGATTATAACTTTTAGCGTTTTTGTCATCTTTCCGGTATTAAGACGCAGGAAGTAAAGACCAGTCGGTAAATTTTGGGTATCGAGGATTATATCCTCATTGCATGGACCTGCGCCTTGCCATACGCTCTTCACGTATCGTCCTAATGCATCGTATAGATTCAGTTTAATTGCACACTTTTCAGATACCTGCAATTTTATGAGACCATTTTCCTTAAACGGATTCAAACAAGAGATTTTCACATTGGTCGGCTCAAATTTTGGCGTTTGATTCTCTTCAATACTAATAATTTGCTGGTAATAACTTTGCATGCTATCGGCGTTAGCATAGAAGTCGTTAAGGTTTGCCCCACCTAAAATGGCAAAGGCACAGGTATATTCCTGGGCGGGCTCTAATGAAAATGGTCCAATTGAAGCGAGTATCGTCCAATCGTCATTACGAGGGGAGGAATACATTCTAATCATGCCGGACATGAATTTATATTTAGAAGAATCGGCAAAACCGGTATCAGGATAGATATACACTCGGTGGTCGACACACGCAAGATTTGCCCAGCTTTCTGGATAAAGTATCTTTGTACCGATAGTTGGATTATCGGTTGAATACTGACGCATCCAAACACATCGTCTTATCGTATCAGAACCGCACATGGTTAGATTTGAAGTTCCCATATCAAAATCAAACATTAAAGCAGCGTAAAGGTCATTTACCGGATTAACCGTATCTTCGTTTTCAATGGTAAATTCCATTATCACTCCGTCGTCATAGAGTGAATTTGGGCTGCCAATACTATACTGCTTTACCCGAAGATTCTTGGGTGTTGGATGTCCTGAATCATTGTAGCGACATTCCCATTCTTGTGCACCATGACGGAAAACACGTTCTAAACTATCCACCACTCGAAAATCGTGACTAGTTAAACCACCGGGCGCGTAGTGTCCATCAGCGACATAGGTAATAGAATTACCAACCGCGAAACCACCAAAGAATAACCAATCCTGACCGGTTCGAGGATATTTGAAGCCGTTTGTTATGTTTCCAGTACCGGTTACAGTATCGCCAATACAACCACGCGCTGTCACCTTCATTATTACATTACCAGTATCATGCTGCGCAATCACTATCCCGAAATCAGGATTTAGATTAACAATTTGTAATAAAACAAGAAAAAATACCATTAGACCTCCTTTGGTTGAATTGTAAGGCTTTAACCGGATTAGTCAAGTTTTATTTAGCTATAATTTTTTAAGGAAACGGCTGATAAATGTGGTTGATAATTTATATTTTTTGTTGGATATTTACCGTTTTTTCGGATACCTCGCCTCAACCGTAGTTTTCATTCCACCCCGAACATTGAATTCACCCCGAACCATCATCCATTTTGGTTGGCAGGCTTTTACTAAGTCCTTAAGAATTCTATTCGCTGCATTCTCATAAAATATTCCAAGATTTCGATAACCCAAGATATAATATTTAAACGATTTCAGCTCAACGCAAAGTTTATTGGGTAGATAACAGACTGTAAGATGACCAAAATCAGGCAGACCGGTCCTGGGACAGACTGAGGTAAACTCCGGAACTTCAATCGTGATTTCATAATTAGCAAATTGACTTTTCCAGGTTTCAATCTTCGGCAACCGTTGCTTAATTCCAGCACCGGCGTGCTCATCGGTATATAATTTTTTTAGCATAGCCAATGATACTTACATCTTTTTTAAAGTCAAGAAGCCTAAATACATGTTGACAAAGAAAAAGTACCCAATAATATCCATTAAATGAACACTTACGAGATAATTAAGAAGAAACGAGATGGAAAAGCTTTAACCAAAGAAGAGATGAATTTTCTGATTAATGGCTACACAAAACATAATATCAAAGATTATCAGTTAGCAGCTTTTCTGATGGCGGTGTATTATCGTGGTATGAGTTTTGACGAGACAACCAATCTTACAATAGCGATGATGGATTCGGGTAAAGTCTTTGACCTTTCTGCAATTCCTGGTATAAAAGTAGATAAACATTCGACCGGCGGAGTAGGGGATAAGGTATCATTGATTTTAGCTCCGTTAGTTGCCTGTTACGGTGTTGTTGTGCCAATGGTTTCAGGTCGGGGATTAGGTCATACCGGTGGAACCTTAGATAAATTAGAATCGATTCCAGGTTTTCGAACCAATCTCACTTATCAAGAATTTGTTACTAATCTTAAAAGTATCGGATTGGCAATGATGGGACAGACCGAAGAATTAGCACCGGCAGATAGAAAGATTTATGCTTTACGAGATGTTACGGCTACCGTAGATTCGATTCCTTTAATCGCAGCCAGTATTATGTCAAAGAAACTGGCAGAAGGAATCGATGGACTGGTGCTTGATGTCAAAACCGGTTCGGGTGCATTCATGCCGAAATTGTCACTGGCTAAAAAACTCGCCAAAATAATGATTGAGATTGGTAAAAAAATGAACAAGAAAGTTACCGCATTCATCACGGATATGAGCCAACCTTTAGGTCGGACCGTGGGCAATGCGCTGGAGGTGATTGAAGCCATCGAAGCCTTAAAGGGTAAAGGAGAAAAGGATTTGATGGAAGTAGTTTTAACTTTAGGTGAGGCAATGTTACTGATGGGTAAAAAAGCCAACACAAAAAATAAGGCAAGAAAGCTATTACAGCAATCAATTGACCAAAGAAACGCCTTGGAAAAATTTCGTCAACTGGTGAGACTTCAAGGCGGCGATGAAAGGGTTATTGACGATTATTCTCTCCTGGCAACTGCCAAATATCAAATTGGGGTTAAATCATCAAAAGCCGGTTATGTTGCTAAAATTGATACCCAAAAAATCGGAATGTTGGCAGTAGAATTGGGTGCGGGCAGAAAGAAGCTGGAAGACAGAATCGACCCAGCCGCTGGATTTATCGTCAATAAGAAAATCGGAGATTTGGTTAGAGTCGGGGATATTTTAGCTCTGGTACTAGCCAACGACATAGATTTAGCCAGAGATATTGCACTAAAATTTAGTGGATGTTATTCTTTCCAAAAGAATCGAGTCTTCAAGCCAAAATTAATAACTTCACATTTCAAACCTTAATTAAATCAATAAAATTTTTCTAAAAAATCCTTGACAATAGCGAAAATCACTTTAAGCTTCAACCATTACATTCAAATTGTATTTTACAAATTTAAAATCAAAACCGAAACAAGGAGGAAACTGATGAAAAGAGTAATACTGATGGCAGGTCTTGCCTTGCTGATTATCATAAACATGCAGTGCAAGGAGAAGCAAGACATCGAAGCGGATAAAGATGCACTTCGCCAGGCAGTATTAAATGATGATAACTGGTTCGGTTGCAGTACTACTACTGATTCGACTATTGATACGAGCGAAGTAAAATTCGGCACTGATACCCTTCTCGGGTGGTGGCGTGGAGTTCAGACTCACAGCGACCCAACGATTGATGTCCAGGTAGTCGGCGATTCAGCCTATGTCGATTGGGCGCGTCATAATTATGGCGATTTGAATTTACTAATCAAAGTTCCAGATACCAGCTGGCAGCTATGGGTAAAGAAAGTTTACGAAACTGCCAGCGTGCGCGGTATCTTTCGACGAACCGGTGATACTAACGATTCGCTGCGAGGCTGGAGATTACAAAAAATTTCATTGGCAACTGGAATATCAGATAGTATAACTCAAGTCAAGATTGATAGTTTGAGAATACAATCTCAGAGTATACCCGATATGGTGATTAAAGACCCGCTTAACAGTTTCTATCGAATCGATTCGCTGTCCAGTTTCGGTTCAGCCGAACAGGTCACTATAACCCTTTATACCAACGCTACCGAAGGCAAGGCTTTTCTGCACACATTCATTTTTGCTATTATCCCATATGTTCGCCTCCCGTTTAATTATATTGGTAACGGTGTCTATACCGGGACCTGGAATACTCAGATTGTTGAATTTCCCAGGTTTGCCATATTCGACCTCATGAACCACAAGACATTGTTTACTCCTCCTGATGTCTATGGTTATGATTTTTGCGGCTGGTTATTCCCCTATCAGATAAAAAATACAACAGAATAAAAAACAGTTAACCCTCTTGATTTTCGAGGCAGCCAAACGGCTGCCTCTTTTTTTGGATGAGGTAAAACCTTAAATTTTATCGAAAGTTATTGGGTAAATTTTTGTTACTGATTATTGACAACCATTTGATAAACAATATACTAAGAACCTATGGGTAAAAACGAAGACCGTTTAGATACGGTTGTTGGTAAGAATGCCCGAATAAATGGTGAAATCGCTACGGAAAGTGGTCTCAGGCTGGATGGTCAAGTCGATGGAAACGTTGATGTGCAATCAATCCTGATTACCGGCAAAGATTCCCTGGTCAAGGGTAATATACGATGTAAAGAGGCAATCCTTGCCGGTCGGCTCGAAGGAAATATCTATGCCGATACAATAGAGATGCAAACCGGGGCTTCTACCTTTGGCGATATTCACTGTAAGCATCTGGTAATTCAAAAGGATTGTTTCTTTGAAGGAAAATGCCAGATGTCCGAGCAGAAAGGGGATTCGACCGACTGAAGCGACTCGGCAGCAACTAAAAGCCTGACCCGAGAATTTTTTAATATTATGGCAATAAAAGAATTTGGCTTTGTCCAAGTTTTGCTTTTTTTTCTATTCGGCGGCTCAAGTTTAATTTTTGCCATGCCTCCAAATCCTTACCTGGTCAAGGATAAACAACCGGTCAGAATCGTTTTCCCAAGGCTAATCGAAAAACCTGAACGGATAAAGGCACCGGTTTTAGGCACAGAAAAAGCCCTGGTTTTATTGGTTGATTTTTCGGATAACCAGCAACGCTACACAAATGAAAACTTCCAAAATCTTCTTTTTGCCTCGACTAACAATTCATTGACCGGTTATTATTTAGAGGTATCCTATGGTCAATTTACCTTAATCGGTGAGGTCTATGGCTGGTTTCGAGCACCCAAGCAATACTCCTATTATGTTGGAGATTCGTTTGGTATTTATAAACCGTTCCCGAACAATTCTCAGAAATTAGTGGTAGATGTGGTCGAGATGGCAGATGACCAGATTGATTTCAGCCGTTTTGACGAAAATGGTGACGGCACGGTTGATAACCTGTTCGTTGTTCATTCTGGACCCGGGGCTGAGGAGACTGGACGCAAGACCGATATGTGGTCACACAAATGGCAACTTTCTGATGGCTTTTATCCTTATCCGACCGGTGAAGGGGTGAACATTGATGTGTTTACGATTCAGCCTGAACGATTTGATGATGGTAATATGATTACGATTGGAGTCTTTGCTCATGAATTTGGTCATGTCTTGGGTCTGCCCGACCTCTACGATATTGATTACTCATCATCTGGTTTGGGTTGGTTCTGTTTGATGGCTGGTGGGTCCTGGGCAGGTGATAATAAAGATGGAGCACCGGGCAGTTCACCGGTTCATCCCTGTGCCTGGGCAAAGTATGCTTTAGGCTGGCTTAACCCGGATGCTTTGGAGCGGGGTGGGTTAGGTGCTGAGGAATTTGCTACACTTCCGGCAGTAGCAAGGACTTCAAAAGCTTATCGATTATTGTCTAATCCAAATGACGTGGATTGGACCGAAGAACATACTGGATTTGGCGAATACTTTCTAATCGAGAATCGATATCAAAGCGGCTTTGACCAGGGTTTGCCCGGCTCTGGAATGTTAATCCTTCATATCGATGAAAGTCAATATGGTAACTGGGACGAGCGGAATCCACTGGTCGGGATTATTCAGGCTAATCGATTAGGTTATGCTTTACCCAGAGACAACTGGGGGTCGGCTGCAACGTTATGGAAAGAAGATTCAATTGGCGTTCCGGCTTATCCTGACCCTTATAATCTAAGACCCTCGACAAAATTTTATGGCGATTCATTAAGCGGTGTTAAGATTAGTAATATTTCTATGGCTGATTCAGTGATGACGGTGAGACTCACAATTGAGCCGCTCTTCTTAGGAAAAGTCTATTCTTTTCCTAATCCGATGATGGTTCAGACCGGTGATGAAAAATTGGTAATAATCTACGTGCCGACCGATACCGCAAAATTGGCTGACAAATATCCGGATTTCACGGTTAAGATTTTTAATCTGGCGGGTGAATATATTACGACAATTCGACCTACACCGCAAGAAAAACAGCGGCGTTTAGTGTTCTGGAACTTGAAGAACGAACGGGGTAATGATGTGACAAGCGGACTTTACTTCTATCTGGTCGAGTTAAATGCCGAAGGCATAACCGAACGAAGTAAAGGAAAATTTACGATAATAAGATGAAGCCAGTTATTAGTTGTTAGATTAATGACTAACAAACAATCCGCCTAAGGCGGACTAACAACTGAATTTAAAGGAGAAATATGCCAAAACTTAAAGGTAAGAAAGTTGTTGTCACCGGTGCTGGTTCTGGTATCGGTAAGGCGATTGCCAAACGGTTTGCCGAAGAAGAGGCATTGATTGCAGTTTGTGACGTAAATCTTGAAACGGCTAATTTGGTTGCGAAAGAAATTGGCATTATTGGCGCCAAGGGGTTGCCTTATAAGGTTGACGTTAGTTCTTTTACTGATGTGACGGCTGCGGTCAAAAAGATAGCCGAAGCGCTGGGAGGAATTGAGATACTCATCAATAATGCCGGTATAACTAAAGACACTTTGCTTTTAAGAATGAGCGAGGAAGATTTTGATAAGGTGATTGGGGTCAATCTTAAAGGCACATTCAACTTCACCAAAGCCTGCACCAAATATTTGATTAAAGAAGAGTGGGGAAGAATTATCAACATCACCTCGATTATTGGTGAGATGGGTAATGCCGGACAAGCAAACTATGCGGCAGCCAAAGCCGGGATTATCGGTTTTACCAAATCGATTGCTAAAGAATTGGCATCAAGAAAGATTACGGTCAATGCGATTGCGCCTGGATTCATCAAGACGCCAATGACCGAAAACCTGCCGGAAAATATTAAAGAAAACTATCGGAAGTTGATTCCTTTAAACCATGAGGGTGAACCCGAAGATGTTGCCAATCTTTGTATCTTCTTAGCTTCGGAAGAAGCATCATACATTACCGGTCAGATAATAAGGGTTGACGGCGGAATGTTGATGTAAAAGTTTTATATCTCTTTTTTGTATCCAGTAAAAGGGGACGCTTCTATTTTTTAACCCAGTTATTGTTACATAGTATTCTCTAATTATGTCAAGTTGCCTGAAACATTTCATATTCTATTCAGAGACAACATTCAGCAGATGATAAAGATTCCTACTCCCAAAAGAACGATTGTCGGAGAGGCTTCCAAGCCTTGATTCTTTTAACCGCAGAGAAAGCAGAGATAAGAAATAAACCAAAGATAAACACAGATACACACAGATTAAAATGATAAGAGAAGAAATTTATTAACCGCAGAGATATCAGAGAGTGAAACCACGGATGGACACGGATAAGAAATTTAACCGCAGAGATAGCAGAGAGAAGAAATTAACCGAAGAGAGACTGAGATAAAAGAGAAAAATGTCGGAGAGGCTTCCAAGCCTCTATTCTTTTATATCTTAGGCGGATTATCGGTGTTTTTCGGTGTTTTTCGGTGTTTAATTTCTCTTCGTCTTCTATATCGGGACTGGGGCAAATCGCCCCCGTTTCTCGGGGAAGTCCCTCCTACTACAAAGGGTGGGGCATAAATGTAACCGCTACATTTAAA
>JAOUPE010000147.1 GCA_029880025.1 Caldifarciminota bacterium | reverse complement strand
CATGGGCAAAGACGAGAAATTCTTTTTCTGGTTTGTTCAATCAGTGAATCTTTACCGAATAGATGGATAAATTGCTTAGGCAGCGAGCGCCGGCTTACCGGCCAGAATCTTTCGCCAATACCACCGGCCAGGATTGCTGCATAAATTTCCATTTTAACCTCCAATTTTTTCTAAAATCGCAACGATATAACCAAAGGAGAATCGGTTTTTAATCATTGCGGGTAGTCTCCTTGGATCTTTGGTTAAATAGACAATTCCAATATTTTGCTTAATTTGAGTTTTGGGCTTTAACTCCAGGCAATCATATTCACCAATACCAGTTTCCACTGTTTTCATACCGGTTACCGATATTTCAACATCATAGTCATTTTTATCACCGTGCATCATGACCGTGATGGTATCGTTTAATTCCAAAGCCAAAGTTCGAAAATAGAACCAGAGCGTGAGTAAATCTTTAGCCCCGGGTTTTAAATCGAAAGTCGAAGAATCAGAATAGTATATTTTCATAGTCTGGTAATCAAAATCAGCCTGAATCTCTTTCTCGTATCCGGACTCGGCTACTCGTTTATACGAACGCAGGGTGGCAAAGTCTCGAATCCGGGCATAGGATTCGAGTTGGTCGTCAATATTGAATAAGAAGCGCCACCCTGGATTTGACTTGAGCCGAGCCGTAAAATGGTAACTGCTTTCTTGAGCAATGATTGCGATATCATTTATTTTCAGGTCTAAGGTGCCGACCCGAAATGGACCAAACCGAACCGTGTAATGCAATTGCTCGCCAACCGGTAGCAGTAAAAACAATATTGAAGCGAAAATCGTCATTGGTTTATAATAAGAGAGTTTAAGGGTTTGTCAAGAATATCAAAAAGGAATAATCCGGTTTATGCCCAGATTAATACTTTTCTCCTTGACATCACAAAAATTTCTGATAATCTAATCTACCAATTATGCTTATAAAAAGAAAAGTCTGTAACTTTTGCAAGAAGCAGGCGAAGAAAATCGATTTTAAAGACCCGATCCTTAACAATTTCATGACCGATAAGGGTAAAATTTTATCGCCGAAGATAACCGGTGCTTGTGCCCGACATCAACGAATGCTTAGCCGAGCAATAAAAAAGGCACGAAGTTTAGCCTTACTGCCTTATGTGGTAAGATGAAGGTAATACTCTTAGAGGATGTCAACCGCTTAGGAGTTAAGGGCGAAGTGGTCAATGTTAAAACCGGTTTTGCCCGAAATTATCTCTTACGCTTAAAAAAGGCAATTTTGGCTACCGAGAGTAATATCAGGCATTTCAACGACCTCAAAAATCGAGCGCAAGCGAAAGATAAAAGAATAATCGAAAAGGGTAAACAACTTGCCGAAAAGCTTCAGACGGTTGCCCTTAAAACAAATTTAAAGATGGGTGAAGAGGGAGCGTTTGGGGCAATTACCAACTCGGAAATTGCCGATTTGCTCAAACAAGCCGGTTATGAAATTAACAAACATGCAATTCTTTTAGACCATCCAATCAATGAACCAGGGGTTCACGATATTTCAATAAAGGTTGGACCAGAAATCCTGGCTACGGTTAAACTCTGGGTTGCCGAAAAGAAATAATGATTGAAGTTAAAGTAGCCGGTGTTGTGATTGACAATACCTCCAATTCCCCGGTGATGCTTTTAAAAGAAACCGCGGGCGACAAAATTTTACCAATTTATATTGGACCAGCCGAAGCAGCGTCAATCGCTTATGTTTTAGAGAATGTAAAAGCGGTTCGACCGCTTACCGTTGACTTAATAAAACTGATTATCGAAGGAACCGGTTCTCGCGTAAAACGAGTGATTGTGACCTCAATTCGTAACGATACCTTTTATGCCGAAATTATCCTGGAGACCGATAATCGAATCGTTTCGATTGATGCCCGACCTTCGGATTCAGTTGCCCTGGCTTTGCGCACCAATTCGCCAATCTATATCGCCGAGGATGTAATGGAGAATTGTGCCACAACCTTGACGCTTGATGAAGATACGAAGTTAAAGGAACTCCGCCTGCACTTGCGCAACATTAATCCAGAGGATTTTGGCAACTACAAGATTTAATCTCCGGTCATCATAAATCTCAGAATGAACATTAACGATACGGCAAGTTTTTTGAAACAGGGCATTCAAGAAATCGTAACCGAAGCCGAGCTGGTTAAGAAACTGGAACGCCGGAAAAAAGAAAATAAACCTTTAAAAGTCAAATTGGGGATAGATGTTTCTGGACCATACATTCATCTCGGCTTTGCCGTCGTCTTGCGAAAACTGAGACAATTTCAGGATTTAGGGCATACCGCCGTCTTAATCGTTGGTGATTTTACCGGCAAGATTGGCGACCCATCCGGACGTTCCAAAACCAGACCCCAGCTTACCGATGCCGAGATAAAAAAGGATATGGAACAGTATAAAGCGCAGATATTTAAAATCCTTTTACCCGAGCATACCGAATTCAGATTTAATTCGGAATGGTCTGACCGATTAACCAGTCGCGATTTAATCGGTCTGGCTTCAAAATATACGGTTGCCCGCATCTTAGAACGCGAGGACTTTGCCCAGAGATTACAGCAAGGACTGCCGCTGTATATGCATGAGATTCTCTATCCGTTGTTTCAGGGTTTTGATTCGGTCGCGGTCAAGGCGGATATCGAATTGGGTGGGGCTGACCAGTATTGGAATCTTTTAGTTGGTCGAGAGTTACAGCGGGAATTTGGACAAGAGCCCCAGGTGATTATTACGATGCCGCTCTTAGCCGGGACCGATGGTAAACTAAAGATGAGTAAATCCTATAATAACTACATTGGCATTACCGAACCGCCGAATGAAATCTACGGTAAGACGATGTCGATTCCAGATGCGATGATTGTTAAATACTTTCAACTGGCTACTAATTATACCGATGCCGAGGTTAAAGAAGTGGCAAGGCGTCTTAAAGCGGGCGATAATCCAAAAGACATGAAAAGCCAATTGGGCAAACAGATTGTTAAGATGTATTATTCGGCAGAAGATGCCGAAGCAGCCGCGCAAGAGTTTGAGCGGGTATTTAAGCACAAGGCGACGCCAACTGAATTGGAAGAATTTATACTCAAAGAGCGAAAAATAAACATCGTGGAACTCTTAGTTAAGACCAAACTCTTGCCATCCAAAACTGAGGCTCGGCGTAAGATTGCTGAGGGTGCAGTTTACATTAATGATGAGAGACCAACCGATTCAAATTTAGAGATTATTATTGACGAACCGATAATCCTTAAAGTCGGCAAAAGGAAATTTCTAAAAATTATTCCAGGCTATTAACACAGATGGGCACAGATTTTATCGCAGATTAGCACAGCTAATCTACGTTCATCTGAGGCTAATTAATATCTGGGTCAATCAGTGCTTTTAATAAATGAATTTTAAACAAGCCACCTGTTTTCTTGATTCGCTTATTAACTATGAACGAACCGCCAGTCCCTACTACGATTTTAAGTTAGAACGGTTCAGAAATTTACTTAAAGATTTGGGTAATCCGCAGGAGAAATTAAAAAATGTGATACTGGTGGCTGGGACCAAAGGCAAAGGTTCGGTCTGCCATTTCTTAGAATCGGCTTTGGATAACTGTGGTCTTAGAACCGGTCATTTTACCAAACCGCATTTATTCTCAGTCTGCGAACGAGTTCGGGTTTCAAAACAGCCTATTGGGAAAATAGATTTTGCTCGGTTGATAGCCAAAATTAAATCTAAGGTAATTAAACATAAATGCACTTATTTCGAGGCAATCACCGCCCTGGCTTTTCTTTATTTCTTAGAGAATGATTTGGATTATACGATTCTGGAAGTAGGGTTGGGCGGCAGGCTCGATTCAACCAATGTAACCGAACCGATTGTTTCAGTAATAACCCGAATCGGTCTTGACCATACTGAAGTATTAGGGGATTCGATTTCTAAGATTGCTTCAGAAAAGTCAGCGATTATTCATAATCAGGCTTATGTAGTTTGTTCACAACAACGACCGATGGCTCTGAAAATAATTAAAAAACGAGTCCTGGAAACTGATTCAAAATTATTTCTTATGGGCAGGGATTTGAAGATTGAAAATGAGAAAGTTTCAATTGAGGGATGTCGGTTTACGGCGAAATTAGACAATAAGCGGGTAAATTTCGACATACCGGTTTTAGGTAGGCACCAGATTGAGAACGCAGCAACCGGGCTTGGTGTCCTTCAAAGACTTATGGCTTTTGATAAAAGAATCAATTGGGATAGGATTATTCAAGGCTTCAAACAGGTCAAAATTCCAGCTCGATGTCAGATTGTGAGAGATAAACCTATGATAATTGTTGATGTTGCCCATAATCCGGATTCGGCTTTGGCATTAGCCGAAACCATCCAGGAGATTTTGGTCAAGGATGTCACGCTTATTTTTGGGGCAAGTAAAGAGAAACTGGTTAAGGAGATGTTAAAGATTCTTTCGCCGATTACCAAAAGGGTAATTTTAACTCGAGCAAAATCACCGCGGGCATATGACCCAAAAGATTTAGCCGAATTAATCGAGCCGTATTCAATTTCTTTTCAATTGACCAAATCGGTAAAAGAAGCGATAGGGGAGATGGTAAAAACGACATCAAAAGATGAACTGGTTGTAATTACCGGTTCATTCTATGTTGCCGGCGAAGCCTTGAAATTCATCAAGGCAAAAATTTAGACCTAGTTAATCCGTGATTAAATCTATGGCTTTCTGTGTTCTCTGCGGTTAAATTTCTGTGTCCTCTGTGGTTG
>JAOUPE010000146.1 GCA_029880025.1 Caldifarciminota bacterium | reverse complement strand
TGAAAATTTTGAAAGAACTTTTCTGCCGCAATTTCTTGCTAAACCCGAAATCTTCGGAAAACCAATCGACCGTTACAATTATCTTTATGAAATAAAACAGACTGCCGATTTCATTGCTCATTATCAGGTCTCTGATTCTTTTTCTCCTGATTTCGGGGGTCTTATTGAGGCTGAACACCTTCCTAACATCATCGAAACCGATAATACCCAAGAGGCAATCTGGGTGTGGACCAGATGGTATGAGCTCACTGGTCAGGATGATTACCGAACCAATATCCGTCGTGCCTGGATTTATGTGATGCGCTACCCAGCGTATCGAGAAGGTCCAGCTTATTATTGTGTCTGGAATTGTGGTCTGGCATTTTTTGCCGAGAGAAAATACCGTGAAGTTTACGAGGATTCATCTTATATTCCTTATACCGATACCTGTTTACAGTATATGTTCAACCATCCCTTACCCCTAACCAGTTTCTTGAATGCATTCGTCACTGGTTTTGCCGCCGGCATGCTTTACGAATATGCTATAGAAAAAAACGACCCGGTGGCAAAAGATACTGCTTTAGCTTACGGCAATCGTGTGCGACTTTGGATTGAAGCCGATGCAAGAAACCGGTTGTCATCCGGCAGCTGGGCAATGTCCGGTGGAACCGCAATGTGGGGTGTATGCAGTTCAATCTGGCGAGAAGATACCTTAACCGGTAAAGTCTGGCTTAGGACTTATCTTGATTCTTTACCGTTCTTTTATCCGGTTGGACAGTGGAATAATTCATGGAATATCTGGCTGGCAAATGGTTATCGGGCGGCTGCTACCATTACCCATAACGATACCCTCTGGTCAATCCATCAGGCTCTAACCGATACTCTGTTGCTGCAAGATTCGGATGATGATGGTGGTATACCAGCAACCTGGAACGACCCACCAAATAATGACCAGACCTGGGTCTCTACCTATCTGGTTTTTATGGGAATGGATGTTTTCGTTACCCCGACTTATGATTATGATGTCGGAGTCCTGAGCATATATGAGCCGAATCACCCTGGCATTCATTTACCCGGGGATACACTTCAACTCAAAGCTGTAGTCACGAATTTTGGCAGCCAGCCTTTAGGACCAGTGCCAGTGATAACCGTAATCAATTATATGGGTTATGTCGATACCATATTTTCATCGACCGGACCGTTGGATTTCCTTGCCTCAGAAACTTTAAACCTTGCGGGTCCGACCCTGGCACCTGGAATCACTGACGTGCTTAGTTTTACAGCCCTGGCTGATTCGAATCCGAAGAACGACACGGCTAAGCTCTCAATCAAAACTTATAATTGGTGTAATGTCGATGGAATCTTGACTGATTCAACATCAGCTACTCCTATTATAGCTAAACTTAGAGCTTATCTTGGAACCGATACAATTCCGTTTGACTCAGCCCATACTGATACTATTGGTAATTTCCAGATGACCTTAGTTGATACTATTTTTAAGATTTCAGTATTGCCAGCTCTCCCCTATCCGAATCGAAACTATTCGGTAGTATTCCATGGTGATACCAATCTAACTTTTGCGATAAATCCTGCCCATCTTTTGTTGGTCAACGATGATTCTTTACATCGCTACGAGCAATACTACACATCAACCCTGGACAGTCTTAACCTGACTTATGTTGTCTGGAAACGAGGCTTGTCCGGACCGGTTCCGTTAGGTTGCGTGCCCAGGTTTCGTCTATCAACGGCTGTCTGGTATACCGGGGATGCTATAACTAATACTCTGGATAATTTTGACCAGGATAGCATCACCGCCCTACTTGCGTCGGGTGCAAAGCTCTTTTTGACCGGTCAGAATATTGGTCAAGAATTGGCTTCGACATCATTTTATCAAAATGTATTACATGCCAGATTCATCCAACCCAATCTGAGCGGATATTTTGTTTTTGGTTATCGACCAGACCCGTTAGGAGCCCTGTTCTCTGGTTCAGCCACCATCGGGGTGGGCGGTGCCAACAATCAAAACTCAAGAGACCAGATTGCACCGGATTCTTTTTCCCACAGCTTCCTGGTTTATGATACCATTTCTAATCAAGTTGCCGGTATCTATTATGATGACCCGGTCAGCCAGAGCCGATTGATTTATTTAGGTTTTGGTTTTGAAGCGCTCAATCGTCCTGCTACCTATCCTCACTTTTTAACCAGAGTCCAGTTTATGGAACGCATTTTGAATTGGCTTACCGGTATTGACGAACCGGAGTTCTTAACCGATGAAAAACCGAATCAGAACATTTATCCTCAACCATTTTCTCGAACTTTATATTTCAATATAAATTCGAAAATACCTGATGTAGTGACCCTTAAAATATACGATGTTCTGGGATGTTGTGTTTATCATTTCGAATCCAATGTAAGTTCAGACAACCACAAAATCGAATGGCGTGGTCAGGATAAAAATGGTAACCTTCTTCCATCCGGTATTTACTTTTATCAATTATCTTTTGGCAAAGGCGAAAATAATCGAAACGGATGCGGTTTCGGGCGCATAACCTATTTGCGCCAGCCGTAATTCAAATCATCAAAAGAAAGTTTCTCCTAATTTATTAAGCCAGGTAACGGACAAGAATCGAATGTAAAAAAAGTCTTTTATTCAGATAAAGCTCGGTATCGCTCAGGGTAGACAATAAGCTTTCGAGTTTAGCCGCAACCTGTTCGAGACTAATCGTTTCTTCTGGGTCAACCAGCTTTTGACATTTTTTCGAGTAATAAGTTTCAAAACCAAGTTTTGCTAACAAAGTTTGACGATAAACAAACAAAAAAGAATTGACTAGCGAACGTATCGGGATTTCACTCAACTTCAGACTGAGGCTGGATAAATTTGTTGCAATTGTTGCTTTCTGTTCAAATAATATTCGAACTTCATCGGATAGAAATTGCTCCGGATTAGAAACATAATCTAAGGCGCGACGGATGCTGCCTTCAGCCACATCGGCTGCAATCCGGGCGATTTCTTTTGAAGCGGAAAACTTCTTTTCGAGAAAATCTGAAATCGCCGATTTTGGAATACCAAAGAATCTTACGGGTTGGCAGCGGGAGCGAATCGTGGGCAGTAATGCCGAGCTGCGCTCGGTGGTTAGAATAAAGCTGGTCTGGACTTGTGGTTCTTCCAGGGTCTTTAAAAATGAATTTGCCGCCTCGTTCGTCATTTTATCGGCATCAATAACAATGAACACCCGGCGTCGACCAGCAATCGGGCGAAAGCCCATCTCGTATTTCAATTCTCGGATGCGGTCGATTGAAATTGAGCCATTACTTGGTGATTCGGGTCGCAGCTTGCCCCAGGCGTAATTTTTAAGTAATAGCGAAATATCATTTTCCGTGGCACCGGGTGGAACTGGATAGATTATTCGGACATCAGGATAAGACAGCCGCTCGATTGCTTGACATCGATAACACTCATCACAAGCATCATAAGTAGAATTCTCACAACAAAGCGCTTTGGCTAAAACTACCGCCATCGTTCTTTTGCCAACACCGGCTGCTCCAACGAAAAGATAGGAGGGGAAATGTTTGGCGGTTAAATCGGCGACCAGTTGTGCTTTAGCCGGTTCCTGGTTTATGATTTGGGAAAAACCCATTTATTTACTTAACCATTCTAATGGGTCAACCGGTTGTCCCTCTTTTCTCAATTCAAAATGAAGGTTTTCATCGACTTTGGCAATATGCTGACCAGTCTCGACATTGATGCCGACACTGACCAGCATCTCGGAAAGGTTGGAATAGAGAGAATAGTAGCCACTACCGTGGTCGACAATTATCAAATTACCATAACCCATAAAACGGTCAGCGTAGACCACACGCCCCTGACTAATCGCTGCAATCGAACTGCCTTTTGGACAATCAATATCAATACCGGTATTGCGGGTACGGGTTTTATATTTGGGATGGATTTGGCTGCCAAAATTGGCAATTACCTTACCGCGATAAGGCCAGGGAATGCTGCCTTTATTTATTTCCAAGAAATGTTTTCCTTCGGCTAATTGCTGTTCGCGTCGTCTCCTTTCCAGTTCGGCAATCAGTTTTTCCAATTTTGCTGCCGCTTCTCTTAATTCCAATTCCAGCTTGCGTTTTTCTTCTTTAGCGGTCTGGACCTTTTTCACCAATTTTGTCTCTAATTCTAAGGACTTTTTTAAAGAACTTCTTTCTGTTTCGCGTTCGGCTTGCAGCCGCGCCAATTCATCCAGACGAACCATCAGTTGCTTTCTCTCCACTTCCAATTTTTCTTTCAAAACCTCCAGTTCCTGCATGACTGCCTGGTCGTCTTGGGCAATGAATCGAAGGTAGACCATTCTTTTGTAGACCTCAGGCATGGACCGCGCCGAAAGCAGGACTTCGACGGGAAATATTCGACCGTATTTATATAAACTGATTAGCCTTGATTCTAAATCTTGCATTCTTTTTTCTATCTTATCTTCGGTTTCTTTAATTGAGCCTCGGATTTTCGTAACTTCCTTTTGCGTGCTCAGGGTTAAACTTCTAAGCTCCCTTATCAACTTCTGGGTTAAGAAAATCTTCTGCTCTAAGGCTTCGATTCGAGCTAAGCCGCCTTTTTCTTCTTCATCTAAGGTTTTAATCCGGTCTTGAACTTCTTTTAATTGTTGCCGAGTCTTTTCTAATACCTGTTTCTGCTGGTCAATCTCATCCAGGGCTGAAGCAACGAAATATAAAAAGAAACAAGAAATAAAAAGAATGGCAAAGAACTTATTTAGATAACGACTATTGGCTGAAGTAATTGACATACAAAAAT
>JAOUPE010000145.1 GCA_029880025.1 Caldifarciminota bacterium | reverse complement strand
TTATCGGTAAACACATCAAGAAACAGGCACTCTTTTTTCATTGCTACTCCTTTTAAAAATATAATAAATAACGGACTTTGATTGCTCCGACCCGGTTAATTAAGCTCAATTTATTGCCATCTTCTTCAAATAGGGTTTCATCTACCGAGTAGTCGTTAAAGGCGATGAAAAGCCAGCTCTTGGGCTTGAAATTCCAGGAGAACAGAAAACCGATACGGTTTGTAGCTAATTCGGTTTTGCCAAACTTGGTTTCCGGTGTTACAAAGACAAGTTCATCATAAACATTAAATGAGAGCCGGGCACTGATTCGAAAATCAATCTTAGGTCGAAGGATTGAGGTTACCCAAATTAATTTACCATCCGGGTCGTATTCCCACCAGTTATTGACATTGAGCATTAGCGCAACCCGGGTTGCATAGTAGTAAGTAAAGTTAAACCAATCCGAGTAATTGCTTGCTAAAAATCCCTGACGATAATTGAAGCCATAGTTGTAGTTACCGCCTAACCCGAAATTATATTTCAGACCACTTCCCCAGAACGAGAGATGTAGGTACCGACCAAGGAACGAAGTATCGGCTTCAAAGGTCTTACCGATACCGGCATCTAAATCCGTACCCCAGTTATTCCGAAAATCGATATTACTGTAAACGGTAGCGGTATAAGAAAAGTCTTTACTGCCTGGTTCTTGATTCAGAACAAATCCTGGAATTAGCATAAAACTTCTAACCGCTTTGCCGCGCCAAATATAGTAGGGACCAGACCCGCCCTGTATTAGCTTTTGACCTGCCCAGGGCACAAAGCCGATATCCTGAACCGAAAATGAATCGCTGATTACTCTAACTAATCCGTAGGTTGCAAGGTCGCCAATCATTCCGCTGTAACCTGAGTTCAAAGCCCAACCCAACTTACCGTTTTGGTCACTGAAGGCAGCTTGAATTGCACTCCGATGTGGTCCAGAACAAAGACCGAAATCGGTGCCGATTGCATAATTATAGGTATCAGGGTTAGCCATCGTACCAGCGAATAATACCCCAAGGTCAGTAATTGTAGAAAACTGCTTCTTTCCACTCAGCACCGCAAATCCCCTTCTTGGCTCAAGGATTATACTTGCGGTATCGGTCAATCGATCAGTGTAAGCACTTAAAGCTCCGAAACTCCAGGTTTTCGAACGGGATGTAAGTTTGAGCCCGGATAAAATCGGTATCGGTTCTTGACCAATCGCTTTACCGATACGCCTTGAATAGAAAATATTGAGCGGTTCGAATGGTCCTTCACCAATACCTCGCATCCGAAATATCTCGCTGCCTTCAAGAAAGAAAGGTCTTTGTTCGGATAACCACAGTTCATACCGGGAAAGGTTAAATTGAGTCGGGTCAGCTTCAATCTGAGCAAAATCTGGCAGTACCGTAGCATTAATAGTGGTCTGACGTGTCATATCCCATTTGAAGTTCATACTGGCACGCGGTTTTACTTTTGCTTTTTCTTCCGGGTTCTGGTCAAGTCGCAGAAATCCTTCGGGATAAAGTTCAAAATAATAACCATGGGCTTTGGGAATGATTCCGATTAATTTGCCGAATTTCGAGACCTGGAAACCACCTTCTTTTTCTTTAATTTCAATCCAGTGGTCATTCTCACGATTATGGGCGATGATGCGTTCAAAGTTGATACCCCATTCCTTTGCTTCCTTCTTGTAGCGGATTGACTTGAAAGGAATCATCATCTCGATTTCAAATCGGTCGTGCTCAAGACTTACGGCATTGTACCAGACACCACTCCAGGACCAATCCCAATTAGCACCATTGTCAAGAATTAGCCCATCATGATAAAGACCTGATGCATATACTTTGAAGAAATAACCCATTGATTTAGAATCCATCGGGTCGATATGAAGCGTGACTTCTTCTTCCATCCCATATAATTGGGCAACCGGTGGATGTTTGACCGCATAACAGCGGAATGCAACATATAGGTTATTATTATCCTGTAACACATAAACCACGGACCGTTCAGTTGGTTCGGACGCTTCATCCGGATAAGATTGGATAAAATCGGTGATTGAATCGGCTTGATACCAGACATCTTCAATATGACCATCGATGCGCGGGGCGGTCTCGGTAAATCGAATTTCAATTCTTTTGTCGATGCTTGTGATTAAGGTGAGTAATAATAAAAATATCATTAAGACTCCTTATTAAATTGTTAATAAATTAAGATTGTTTGGTTTCGAGGTTAATCCAAAAAACGGATTCAGCTTTCTTGTCAATTTCATAACTCTTAATATAACCAATTTTTAATTTCAGACAAGGTTATATTTGCTTGGTTTTGTTTAAATTGAAATTAAGCTCTTTAATACTTTTTGCCTCAACTAAGTGATATAGATTAAAAATAGATGAGGTAGCGAACTTTAATTGCACCGATTCGGTCTACCAGTTCTAATCCCTCACCAGAGTCAACTCGATAATCGTTAAGGGCAACATATAGCCAGCTCTTTGGTTTGAAGTTCCAGGAGAATAAGAATCCAATACGGTTGGAATAAAACTCTGTATTGGTAAATCTGGTTTCCGGCGTCGTAAGAACAATTTCATTATAGATGTTGAATGAAACCCGGGAATTGATACGCAATTCGAGCTTGGGACGGAACACTGAGGTTACTTCGATGAAATTACCGGTCGGGTCGCATTCCCACCAGTTATTACCGCTTAGGGTCAGAGCTACTCGCCCGGCAATATAATAAATATAACTAAACCAGGTAGAATAATGGTTTGCTAAGAAATCCTGGCGATAGTTATAGTCATAACCATACTCGGCGCCAAAATTTATGTTATACTTAATACCACTGCCCCAGGTCGAAAATCCGATGTACCTGCCCATATAATTCGTGTCTGCTTCATAACTCTGACCAACCCCACCCCAAGCGCTGTTACCCCAACCATTCCGGTAACTGGGATTAACTGAAAGCGAAGTCCAGTAAGATAATTTATCGCTACCCGGTGTCTGGTATAAACCGATTGATGGTTGGATACCTAATCGGCGTAACATACTCCCTTTTGGTCGAAAGACCGGACCAGAACTAATTTCAAAATCTTTGCTACCTGACCAGGGTACATAACCAATATCCTTGACTGAGAATGAATCACTGATAACTCTGAAAGAAGCAGAAGAAGCGAAATTACCGATGAATCCAGAGTAGCCGGAGTTAAAAGCCCAGCCGAATCTACCATAGCGTTCACTGAATGCAGGTTGAACCATAGTCTGATGCGAGCCGGAAGTATAACCCCATTCTAAGCCGAGCGCGGCATTGTGGTCTTCCTGGTCAACCATGGTCCCGCTTAACAGAAAACCGAGATTGGAGTTACGGTGTATTTTCTTCCTGCCGCTTATCACCCCGAATCCGCGCCTCGGCTCGAGAATGCTGTCTAAAGTATCGGTCATTTGGTCGGTATAAGCACCGAGTGCGCCAAAATTCCAATCCTTATTGTGGGTTGTCAATTTAAGACCGGATATTATTGGTACTGGTTCTTGACTAACTGGTTTGCCAATACGGCGCGAGTAAAAAACATTTAAAGGATTAAAATCACCGTTGCGCAGATCGGATAGTCGAAAAATTTCACTGCCTTCGATAAAAAAAGGACGGAGTTCGCCCAAATACACTGGATAACGCGATAAATTAAAGGTAAATGGGTCAGATTCAATTTGGGCAAAATCTGGAAACACGGTGGCATTAAGAGTAGTCATTGGAGTAATATCCCATTTGAAATTTAAGCTGGCACTTGGTTTTACTTTCGCTTTTTCACCAGGGTTCTGGTCATAGCGAGAGAAGCCTTCCGGATATAATTCAAAATAATAGCCATGAGCTTGGGGATTGATTCCGGTCAGACTGCCGAGCCTTGAAACTCTAAATCCACCTTCCTGCTCTTTTCGTTCAACCCAACAGTCATGTTCCTGGCAGAGCGCAATCATTCGCTCAAAATCTATACCCCAATCACTTACACCTTGCTGATAGCGTATCGATTTAAAAGGAATTTTAATTTCGGTTTCGAAGCGGTCATTGTTCAACCAGGTTTTAGTTTCCCAGACCCCATCCCAGGACCAGTTCCAGCTGGCACCGTCATCCATTATCAAACCATCATGGTAAATTCCGCTCGCATACACCCGGAAAAAATAGCCATTTGACTTTGAGCCGGTAGGGTCAATATATATCGTTACTTCATCTTCCAAGCCATATAATTGAGCAATCGGCTGGTACTTTGTTCCGTAACAGCGGAATGCAACATATAAATTATTTTTATCCTGGAGCACATAAACTACGGTTCGTTCAGTTGGCTCGGCTCCTTGGTCTGGATTGTTCTGGACAAAGTCACTAATCGAATCGGCTTGAAGCCAAACGTCCTCGATTCGTCCATCGATTCGGGGCGGAACTTCAGTATATCTCACCTCTAATTTTTTTTCATTATTGGCGATTAAGATAAATAATAATAAGAAAGTCATAATAGTTCCTTTTTTACCGGGTGTCGAACTAAAAGACCTTGTGCCAAAATATTTGGGTGCATGTTATTTATACGAGAAATACATCAATTTGGTTTCAGAAATTTAGGTTTTTTAGAATAATTAATTGGTATTAGAGGGTTATTATTTTGGAATAACTAAAGAAGTTTGTTAAGGCTAATTACACGGTCAATGGAAAACCCTGATTTTTAATATTAACTTACTTTTAATTTGTTGATATAATTCTCTAAATTAATTATGATTATGATTTATTTAATCTTGATTACCTTTTGAGCTATTATACCATCAATTACCAGCAGGTATATGCCTGGTT
>JAOUPE010000143.1 GCA_029880025.1 Caldifarciminota bacterium | reverse complement strand
TGAAGGCACACCTACCGATTGCGTTCTAGTTGCCCATCATGCGATTATAAAAAAATCAATTAATCTAATCATTTCTGGTATAAACAACGGTCCGAATTTAGGCGATGATGTTTTATATTCCGGAACCGTTGCCGCAGCAATCGAAGGGGCAATTCTCGGAATTCCTGCTATAGCGGTATCATATCTTAAAGACGGAGTAAATACTGAACTGGCAACAAAATTGATTCATAATTTAGCCCGTCACCTTCTAAAATATGGTTTAACCAAAAAAACATTATTGAATATCAACATCCCATCAGGTGATATTAGAGGGATAAAGTTCACCGGGCTTGGCAAAAGAATTTACAATGATATGGCAATTAAAATAAAAGGACCAAGTAATGAGGTTACTTATACTATCGATGGTGAAATGGAATTTGAGCCAAAAAGAGGTTCGGATTTTGAAGCAGTTTATGAGGGTTATATTTCAATCACACCGCTCCATTTAGATATGACCCATTATCAGGAATTGGCGAGATTTCGTAAAAGCTTTGCCAAACTTGGGCTATTATAATCGATATTTAACCTAAAACCTCCGGCTTAGAGATAGGATAGATAAACCTACAAAATTATCTTTTCACAAGCAGACGAATAACAACATTATTACTAAAAAAACCATCAACTTTCATTTAATTCAACCGCTAAATGTTGTATTTTTACAATGAAATTTGCATAAATGCAACAAATTTACTTAAAAAATCAAACCGGTAAAATTAACGTCTCGTAACTTCAAATAATTCAAAGCGATAAAATAACGTCAAAAACTAAAATTCTGGAATATAATTTGCTATGATATACAATAAATGTAAATGTCAAAGGGGATAAGGCTATGGGTCTCTTTGGCTCTCATGCCTTGATTACCGTCTGTACAGCCCAGTCCGTTGTCGATGGGGAAGTCGGTTAGGTGGTCCCTCAGATGTACAGTTTGAGGGACCCATTTTTTTTTATTAATCTGTAGCAAAGATTTTTATTAATGAAATATTGACAAATTTCTCTGCTATATTAGAATGTAGCATGAAATCGAGGCTGCTAATTTTCAGTATATCATTTCTAATTCTCAATGCTCTTGGCGCAAGACTGCCTTTTGAATTGAGAGAAGAAAGACGAATCGTTGCCCAAGAAATTGTCCCTTTAAATATTAAACGAGACAGCATCGACGAGTTGCTAGTAATCTGGGTCAATCATATGTCATTATCTGACCAAAAAGGTAGATTTTTCTGGGATTTTCATTTCGGCGCTGCGCAACCAAAGTCGGTCACCGTAAACGACTTTAACCAGGATGGGCTCAAAGAGATTTTCTTAAATTATTCTGAAGGATTAACCCAAATTATCGACTGTTATCGACCAACTCTGCCAGGAGATGTAATAAAGAGGTTCGTATTGAATCACAAAGGAAACTTAGTCTGGAACAAAAAGATTGACGACCTTTTTAGCTCACCAATATTTTCTGTCGCCGATATTGAAAGCCCTAAGGGATATATCGAAATGCAAGGTAAAGAAGGAATCGGTTCTACCGTATTTATCAATTTGCCGGTAGTGTAAACATGGCAGATCAATATAAAAGAATACTCGTCATCGATGATGATTTCAAGGGCCGCGAGACTCTAATGAAGATACTAGGCACCGAGAACTATTCGGTCGTTTCTGCCGAAACTGGTGCATCCGCACTTAGGGTTTTAAAGAGTGATAAGTTAAATCTCGTATTGCTCGATTTAATTTTACCCGATGTTAATGGAATCGAAATTTTAAAAATAATAAAGAAAGAAAACCCATTGTTACCGGTAATAATCATTTCCAGTTACGGCACAATTAAGGATGCGGTTGAGGCAATCAAGGAAGGCGCTTACGATTTTTTAGAAAAATCCCCATTCGATAAAAATAAATTTCTTTTCCTTGTCCACCGTGCCTTGGAAAGAGAAAAGATTGAAAGAGAAATTCTTTTTCTTAAAGAAGAACTCTTAAAGAAATATCAGATGGTTGGTATTTCAGAACCGATGAACAAAATTTTTTCCCTTATCGATGATATCGCCCCGAAAAAAGTTAGTATCCTGATAACCGGCGAAAGTGGCGTTGGGAAAGAATTAATCGCGCGCGCAATTCATAATCGCAGTGATCGAAATGAAAAACCTTTTGTAAAAATCAACTGCGCGGCAATACCAAAAGAATTGATTGAAAGCGAGCTGTTCGGTTATGAAAAGGGAGCCTTTACCGATGCCAAAGACCAAAAAAAGGGGAAATTAGAAGTAGCCGAAGAAGGAAATCTACTTTTAGACGAAGTGGGTGATATGGGTATTCCGGCCCAAGCCAAATTATTACGATTCTTGCAGGAAGGCGAATTTGAGCGACTCGGCAGCACAAAGACAATTAAAGTCGATGTTAGAATTATTGCTTCAACTAATAAAAAATTAGAAAGGGAGATCGCAAAAGGTAATTTTCGAGAAGATTTGTACTATCGATTGAACGTCGTCCATGTCTATGTTCCACCTTTACGAGAAAGAACCGATGATATTCCGGTTTTAGCCGATTATTTTTTAGAAGCGATTTGTGATGAACATGGCATACCAAAAAAATCTTTGACTGCCGATGCGATCGAATTTTTAAAGAGTCAAACCTGGAAAGGCAATTGCCGGGAATTAAGGAATATAATTGAACGCTCGGTAATAGTCATAAAACATTCGGAAATAAATTCTAAAGACATATTGAATGTAATGGAGATAGATAATAGGGCTGCAATACAATTATATAATAAGCCGCTTCGACAAGCCCGCGACGATTTCGAAAGAAATTATATTTTAAAACTACTTTCTACCTATAACTGGAATCTAGGCAAAACCGCCCAAGTCTTAGAAATTGACCGGACACATCTCTATCGGAAAATTAAGCAATTAAATATCGAAGTACCTTAAGAATTATTCATAAATACCGATATTATTTCATCGTATTTCACAAAAATTATTCAAATTTGGTATCTGAACACATTGTTTCTCACTAATCACTCAACACCAAATGCAAAATATTTCTTGTTGTTCAGGACAGTAATATTACTTTACCGGTAACAATAATCTTGCCCGCTGGTACGGCTTTAATCATGTATACACCGGCTGGACAACGAAGACCAGAATCATCAATACCCAGCCACTCGACAATAAGCGAATAACATTGTATTTAGTAGAAGAACAAACCTGAATTTCTATATTAAATTCGAGTTAAATTTATTGTTATTTTATTCACATAGATTAATTCTCGGTCACGGTTTTTTAAGAAATTGCCCAGAATGAACTCAGGAGAGGGCAGGACTTTCTGGTCGAATACTTTCTTGCCATCAGCATAGATGACGACATTCTGGTCGAGTTGAACCATACCGGGATGAATCAATATCGAAAAAGAACCAAGCTGGGATGTTTTGATATCAAACCGATTGGCGCAAAACGATGCCTCAGCCCTTGCCGATGGCAGATCCCTCTTAAATAGATTGAAGCGGAATGGACCCGGAAATTTGCTCCTGAATTCAATTTCTTTGCTATCGCTCAGTATTGTCATCTCAACCGAGTCACCGCATTTCTTATTTGACTTATATGCCATCACATCACTCAAGCTATCAACCAGGTTTTTGCCTAATTTAATAAGGATATCGCCTTCTTTAATTCCGAGTATTGTGCAAAGAGAACTATCGCCGACAACCTTACCGATTCTAACCCCAGGACCCTGGTATTTATCATCCGGCACAAAGCCGAACATTACCCGGTCATCAACCAATTCCATATTGTGGTCTTGATACCAGTCGGCATTACCCTTGGCTACAATCGAATCCAAAATCAGCCACATACACCGACCGAGTTTTGGGTAAGCGGTTTCCCACTTAATAAATGATGGGTGTAAATTCCGTTGATGAGTTTGAATAAATTTTATGGTCAAGGGCAGCTCTTTTGGTGCGTAATCAAAATCATGTCCGATGCCAGTATAGATTCGATATAGAATATTGGCGCCTGCCTTTTGTGCCAGTTCCATCATTGGACGGATAGCTTTATCCGGATAGAGCTGGTCTAAATCGGTATTAACAACATAAAGAGGACGGTTAAAGAGATTAACGAAATAGTTCTGGATACCAAAGTCAATCGAACCTATGCCGGGATGACCATTGAACGGCATGAAAGCGGCAAAATCATTCGGATCGGTCATGGCAAAGAAAAACGAAGCGGATGCGCCATCTGAGAAGCCGGTCAGGTAAACCCGGTTATCATCGATATTAAACCTGCGTTTTGTGATACGTATCTGGTCAAGGATATTGGTAACGCCTACCGAATCCCACCAGGTGGCACCAGCTTGACCAAAAGGAAAAAGAAGGATATAACCAAATTCATCAGCATATTTTGTGAAGGGAAATTCTTTAACATATTCTTCAGGTTTTTCCACGATTTCTGGTCGGTTGACACCGCCGTGCAGGATGGTAATTAGAGGTGTCTTTTGATTGGGGTCATACTTTGCTGGAAGGTAAAGACAAAACGGTCGCTTTACTCCATCGAGGCATAGATTTTCCAGTCGAATTACTCCGGTCGTTTCTGAAGTCTCATATTTTAAATCCTTTAATAACGAAACTAAAGAGTCCCAGGATGGTTTTTTCTTGAGAATATCGGTAATGAGTTTCGCTTGCTCTTTTGTATTATCGGTATTTAAGAGGCGTTCTATTTTAGGGGCGAGGTCAGTTGCGCCAGTTAGAAATTGGAAACATAATGCCAGCAAAATGAAAACTTTCGTCACACTTAGGATAGCGGTTCGGCATAAAACAGAAATTGATTTTAACATCCAAGCTCCTTTCTATCTCCTAAATC
>JAOUPE010000142.1 GCA_029880025.1 Caldifarciminota bacterium | reverse complement strand
CAAGCACGGTGTGGATGCGGCGGTGATTGATTTAGGCGACCGGGTCATGGCAGTAGCGACTGACCCAACCTTTGGCATGCCGGTAGTGATGCCATTTTTTGGCTGGGCGATTGCTCATATCTGTGCCAGTGATGTGGCAGTCTTGGGCGTCAAACCCGAATATATGACAATCTGCATACTTCTGCCAACCGAGAGTAAACCAGAAACCCTGGAAGGATTCTGGAAACAGTTACATGAGGAGTGCGTAAAATTTGGCATCACAATTGTTGGCGGTCATACTGGAATCTATCCTGGAATTGGATACCCTTTAAACGGCGGATGCACGGTCTGGGGATTTGGCAAAAAAGAGGATTTGACCCCAGCCTCGAATGCCAAGATTGGCGATAGTGTGATTGTGACCAAAGGTCCGGCAATCGAAGCAGTCGGTATATTAGCCTATCAAGCCGAAGCAAAACTGACCGAAAAATTTGGTAAAGATTTGGTCGAAAAAGCTAAGAAGTATCTACCCGAAATGACGGTGGTTAAAGATGCATTAGTTGCCGCAAAGTATGCCCATGCGATGCATGATGCCACCGAAGGTGGACTCTTAAACGGCGTCTATGAAATTGCCGAAGCGTCCGGCACTGGTGTTAGAATTTATGAAGATAAAATTGTGATACCTGAAGAAATCGCTAAAGTCTGTGATTATTTCAAAATCGACCCCTTAATTTCGATTGGTGAGGGGACTCTGGTGATAACCGCGGAAAAAGCAAAAACCCAGAAGCTGATTGCTGAACTTAAAAAGAACGATATTCCTGCCTATGAAATTGGTGAGGTTACCAAAGGGGAAAGAATCTTTGTTCGAAATAACGGCACCGAAGAAAAGTTGGTCCCGGTCAAGGTTGACCCGTTCTGGCAAGCTTATTTTAGTACTTTGTAACAGGAGGAAAGGATGCCACAGGAATCCGAACGTGTCGAGGTCTTAGATGACCTAAAAGAGGCGGTCAGGGTTTTTCAAAAATGCAAGCAATGTAGTTTACTAATGCCCGAGGTTCGGATGAATCTGGTTTATTCAATTAATAACCCCAAAACAATTAAAGATGTCGCTGCCGTAGATGGTAGAATCACAGTGGTGAAGGATTACCCTAAAGCTGCCGGGGAAGTTATTTTTGGTGCTTCTGACCATATGGCACGACTCATTGTGGAACTGAAAAAATATGACCCGGAGGTTCGCGCCGGTATTAATTTTAAATTCGACAAAAAACTTTTAGAATATATTGCTGAATACTGTGCAAAAAGAAACATGAAACTTGGTCGAATTGACCGGACTAAAGAACCGGTAAGTGTTAGGGAAGAAAATGGAATGTCGATGCCCTGGAAAGTTAAAAATTTGGTAGAAGAATGTGGGGGAATAGTCCCAAAAATCTTTTATGAAACTGAAGGTTGGGGTAAGGAACCGTTGTTTGTTCTGGTTGGTAAAGACCCGACTTCGGTGGTTGAAAAGTTGTTAGATATTACTGGTGGTTATATCCAGTGGATGAAAACTCAGGGATGAGCTTCAATCAATAACCACCGATTATCTAATTTAGCCAACTCCAAAATTAACTCATCCCCCCAGCTCGAATAACCATAAATTAATTCATATTCCAGGTCAATCGGATTACGAGCCTGAATACTAACCCGAAGACTACAGACTGCAATATCTTTGTTGATCCGAATCTTTTTTACCGGGATGAAAATTTTAATTCCCTGGTATCGCTGAAATTGGTTAATAAACCAGCGTTCTAACCTCTCATAATCCATACCGAAGCCATTATCATAATCTTCATGAATTAGTGACATGACGGTTGGTAAATCTTCATTCTCGATCGCTCTTTTACCGAGCATAATGGTGCGGTCTACTCGTTTAGTTTCGGACACAAAAATAAATCTACTCATTAACCAGAAAATTAAGATAAGAAGAATAACGAGCAGCAGTGGAAATCTTTGGAAAAGTCTCACGCCAAAAGCTACACGAAAAAATTTCCTATTTAACCATCACTGCCTTTTCGATTATTGTTCGCTGTCCATCATACAATTGAAAGAAGTAGACACCCGGCACAACTCTTTTGCCCTTTTCATCTTCACCCTGCCAAATGATTGAACTATTCGCAGGCTCTGGCTTTAAACTTAAGACAACTTTGCCGGTGGCATCATAAATTTTTAGCCAGGCCGATTTATAATTTAGAGTCGGAAATCCACGATATCTAATTTCCACTCGATTAGCAAAAGGATTGGGCTGAATTTTAAGTCTCCGATTCTGCGTTCTATGCTGAGCAATCTTTGGTTCTTCAGTGGCGGTAACTGGTGGATTAGTACAGTATTTTATTGCTCTCCTTGGGGCTAATACCGCCGCCCCTGGATGGCAGGTTCCATTGTAGCAGTATTGGATTCCGATTTCTTCGGTTGGGTCTTCGATACCAAAGGTTGAGCTGGAATAGCGGTTAGCCGTCTGATATTGGGCGATTAAAATATTGTCACCGGTAAAAGAGACAACCGTTGTATCATAAATGATTAATTCAAATTTATCGGTCACCGAGCGAGGGTTATAATAAGGAACCGAATCGTATTCAATTATCAAGCGGTGCTGGGCTTCGTCGTGATAATAATAGATACCACCCGGTCCTGAATTATTCGGATAAAGGTCATCAAAATTCAAAGCGACGATTGCACCAGGTCCAGAAGCACTCGGTATAGTTGTATTCTGATAAAAACGACCAGTATCAACACCAGCCCCAATCCAGCCGTCGGCACTAATTGAGATTTGAGTGTAACGATTGCCATAATAGCGCCAGGGTCCAAACGAAGCAGGCAAATCAATTAAATTTACCTGGTCGTTGTGAGTATAAGATAGTCTGGTTCCGATACCGGATATTTCAAACCAATCGTAAGTAGGATAATTAGGGTATGCAGTATCGGTATCATCGTAAGCCCAGTAAAGTGCTGGTTGCCTTGGTCCATCTGGTATCGGGTCGGTAGTCATGAATTCGCCAATCTGAATTGAAAAGCTGTAGACCCAGGTCGATTCCGAGCTTTGAACGGTTAAATCGAAGTTAGCATTATGACCTCTTGGGGTCGTCCAGAGCGAAACAACTCGATAAGGGGTGGTGTTGATAGCAGTATCCAATGGTTCAATGTCACCAAAATCCCCATGACTCTGTAAGATTTGTACGTACGGGTCAGAAGAATCTAAATCAGCACTGACATTGGTCGCAGTAACCGTGCCCAGATTTTTCAAAACCAGGTAAAGGTGAACTTCTTCACCAGCATCCCAACGACCATTGTTATTGCCGGCAGTCGAATCGTCAAGATGAAAATGTTGGTAGGAAACAAAAGGCTGGTTCGGCATAATTGGATTAGCTAAGGACGCCAGGCAGGCGATACCAGCTTTGGTCACTTCGGTATGAAATTCAGGAGTATTGAAACCAGCACCAATCGTATCGCTGGTTCGATGATAATGAGGATTATTTGGCCAGTAATCCTCAATCCCACAAAACGCAACATAACCCTGTTGCCAGAACGAATGGTGGTCAGAATTAGCCATACTCGAAACCATTCTGATATTAGTTGCAAGATTGGTATAAAGATTGGCACAGGCGACAAAATAGTCGACAAATTCCTGGCAATTAGGATTAGAAATTTTACCAATCACTTCCAAATCCTCAGGCAAGCCATCGGCATAGCCAATCATGTCATAATTTACCACTCCGAAGATTGAGTCGCCCCGACTGCGCGCGGCTTGTGCGTAAGCAGCGCTGCCATAAAGTCCTTGCTCTTCACCGGTGAAGGCAATATATCGAACCGAATACTCAAAGTTATAATCTTTCATCACCCGGGCTGCCTCGATTGCAGCAGCGGTGCCTGAAGCATTATCATCCGCACCCGGACAAAAATTGGGTGATTGGTCCGAAGTCGCATCCATATGACCACAGATAACGACATAGATATTATCCGGATGGGCAACTCCTCGTTTTATCCCAATAATATTCGGAGCATAACCGGTTCGGTAATAATCTAAATAGACACTGTCACAACCATATTCTATGAATTTTTCCATAACCCAATCAGCCGCAGCAAAACAAGAATCGGTAGTAGAATAACGAGTACGAAAATTCTGTAATCTGCGCACAAAACCGAGTGCCGAATCCAAGCTCACGTGATTCATCATATCTTCAATCAACGGATTCTGTAGTGGTCGCGGATAATATTTGATACCTTCGGACTTTATTATTGGGACCAATGCAAGATGGGTCCGCTCGATTCGCAGTTTAGCAATCTGGGCTTCAATCTCTGGGGTCATTCTGATTAAGAAATATTCACCATCAAAGGCAAGCGGTTGAACCGCATCCGAGATTGATTTCAGGTCTGTTTTGTCCAGCGCTCTAATTAAAAAATAATCTTTTACCCTTGGCGCTTCATCCAAAATTTGATAGCGATAGGAATCTAACTTCTTCAACTCGTCATCGATAACTAACGCTATCGCAAAACCTTTCATTTCTGCCAAAACTTTGACGTTTGCGGTCAAAAGCCGTGATACATCATCCGGCGCTGGCGTCTCGATTTTAATTAAATATTCTTTACCCAGTCCTAAACTAACTAAGACTAGGATTGTAAGGAATAAACCGACCTTTTTCATTTTATCCTCCCATGTTAATAAATTTATACATTAACCTCCGGACTATGTCTTTTAAGCTCGGCATCGGTTGGTCTTAAATAGAATGGCTGTAGAGTAGCCGGGTCAGATACATCACCCGAATTTATACTTCTCTGAGCCTCAAAAGCGATCGTAGCAGGCAGCGGTGCTTCCAGGAAAATTGAATTAAACCTATCAGGAATTATATTTTCTAATATT
>JAOUPE010000141.1 GCA_029880025.1 Caldifarciminota bacterium | reverse complement strand
GGTTCAATCATCAAGGCTTCGGGTACAATTAAGGGAAAATAGACGGTTGGGGCATGGATACCAAAATCTAATAGCCGTTTGGCAACATCTAAAGTTCGAACCCCGTATTGTTTCAAGTTAGTCGAAGATAAGACACATTCGTGCAGGCAAGTTTCTTTATAGGGTAAATCATAATACTTTTCCAATTTATTTTTTATATAATTGGCATTGATGACCGCACATTCGGATACTTCTCGCAGACCCTTAGCACCTTGCATTAGGATATAGGTATAAGCTTTAATAAATACATTAAAATTGCCATAAAATGCTTGAATCTTACCAATTGAATCCGGACGATTGTAATCAAAATAATAATGGTCTTTCGCCATTTTGACAATCGGAATCGGCAAGAATGGTTCCAAGATTTGCTTAACCCCAATCGGTCCAGCGCCTGGTCCGCCGCCGCCATGCGGCGTAGAAAATGTCTTGTGCAGGTTAAAATGGACCAGGTCAAACCCGACATCACCCGGGCGATGAATGCCTAAATAGGAATTGAGGTTGGCACCATCCAGATATAATAATGCGCCTTTGTTATGGATTACTTCGGCAATCTTTAATACTTCTTTTTCAAATAAACCTAAGGTATTAGGATTGGTGAGCATCAGGCAAGCGACGGTTTCATCAGTGGCTTGGGTTAACGCTGCCAAATCAACCAAACCCTGGGCATTAGATTTGATTTCAATTGATTCGTATCCAGATAAATTGACACTTGCCGGGTTGGTGCCGTGCGATGAATCAGGAATTAGAACCTTGGTTCGTTTCTCTGCTTTCTTCTCAAAATATTTGCTAACCATCATAATTCCGGTCAACTCGCCCTGTGCACCGGCTGCTGGCTGTAAGGAAATAGCATCTAATCCGGCAATCTCAATCAAATATTGTCCCAACTCATAAATCAATCTTAAAGCACCTTGAACCGTTTCTAAAGGTTGTAAAGGATGCAAAGCAGTGAATCCATCGAGTCTTGATACATCCTCATTTATTTTTGGATTATATTTCATTGTGCAAGAACCCAAAGGATAGAATCCCTTGTCGACATGATGATTTAGGACCGAAAGGTGGATAAAATGGCGTATCACATCAACCTCAGAGAGCTCAGGTAAAGTATTGTCCTGGCGCAGGTATTCTTTTAAAATTGAATCTTCGGTTTTTATTTCCGGTACATCTAATTTGGGTAAATTATATCCTTTACGTCCGGGCTGCGAATATTCGAAAATTAGTTTCTCTAATTTAATCATTGCTGCTAAACTTTACCTGGTAGCCGCAACCTTTAGGTTGCGCAGGCTAAAGCCTGCGGCTACCTTACATTATCCGACACAATTAGATAGTATTAGGTTGATTAGTTTCTCTAATTTAGTCATCGTTTCTGAGACCGGATAAAATTTGCGATGGAACGGTCATAGGTTCGTTCTGCTTCTGGTGGGAATAAGCAACCAGGTAATTCACCATTTTTCCAATGGTATTGAATACACTCACAACAACGACCTTTTCTTGAGCAGGGTTCATAGGTGCAGGTGCAATTTTTCATATTCGATTTAACATTGCATTCCATTTATTGCTCCCCGAGTCGGGTCTCATCTGACGAGGGTCGATTCGACAGAGTTTTGAATACTTTTATTAACTTGTTCATCTCTTTTTTGGTTCGTTTCTCGGTGACCGCGATTAATAAGTGATTAGTCCAGCGTCCATCAAATCCGCCTAAGGCGGACAGGTTTACACCGGCAAATATTTTCTTTTTTAAATTCGTTTCGATTATCCGGTCAGGCTGAACCGCGGTCTTTATAACAAATTCTTTAAAAAACGGAGCAGGGAATGCCAGCTCAAAACCTCTAATCTTTGTAATTGCTTGGGCTAAATAATGACTTTTGGCAAAACATTGCTTTGCTACTTCTTTTATACCCTGTTTGCCCATTATTGATAAATAGACTGCAGCGGCTAAGGCACAAAGTGCTTCATTGGTACAGATGTTAGAAGTTGCCTTACCTCTTCGAATATGTTGTTCTCTTGTTTGTAATGCCAGAACATAGCCGGTCTTTCCTTCTGTATCAACGGTTCGGGCAGAGAGCCGACCCGGCATTCTACGGATGAATTCTTTTTTACAGGTGAAGATTCCTAAGAACGGGCCGCCCAATGATGCCGGTAAACCTAATGATTGACCTTCGCCGACCGCAATATCAGCATTGTATTCACCCGGTGGTGTTAAAATTCCTAATGAGATTGGGTCAACACAAGTCACTAATAAGGCGTTTTTCTTGTGAACTATTGGTTCAATATCAAGCATCGGTTCTAAGGCACCGAAGAAATTGGGATGCTGGACAAGAACGGCAGCAACCGAGTCGTCAATCAATTTCTCCAATTCTTCTATGCTTACTGTTCCATTCTTAACCGGCACAATTTTAATCGGTATTTTGAGCCCTTCGGTATAAGTCCTGACCACTTTAATATAATGGGGATTTACCGAATCGGCAATTAAAATCTTGTTGCGCCCGGTTAAATCCCGAGCCATATGGCAGGTTTCGGCAAGGGCTGATGCCCCATCATACATCGAGGCATTGGCGACATCCATACCAAATAGTTCGCAAATCAGAGACTGGTATTCGTAAATACCTTGCAAAGTTCCTTGACTTACTTCGGCTTGATAAGGAGTATAAGCGGTATAGAATTCGGAACGAGAAATTATGTGATTAATGATTGATGGTATGTAATGGTCATAAACGCCGCCACCCAAGAAAGAAGTGTATTCACAAAGGTTTTGATTATCCTCGGCAATTTCGGAAAGAAATTTCTTAGCTTCCAATTCTGAAATCGGTTTGGGCAGATTTAATTTTCCTTTGAACTGTAAGGATTCCGGAATCGTTTTAATGAGTTCCTCAAAGGAGCTAAAACCAATCTCGTTAAGCATTGCTTTCTTTTCTTCGGGCGTATGAGGGGTGTATGGCATCAGTGGGAACTTTTACCGACTAAATCTTCATAACCTTTGGCGTCCAGGAGTTTGTCCAGTTGTGTAGAGTCGGATATCTTTATTTTAACCATCCAGCCTTTACCATACGGTTCCGTATTAACTAAGTCCGGTGCTGTTTTTAAATCTTCGTTTATGCTGATGACTTCACCCGAAACCGGGGCATAAAGGTCGGACACCGCTTTTACCGCTTCAATCGTGCCAAACGCTTCTTCCTGATTTACTTTTTTCCCAACTCCGCCTAAATCGACATAAACGATATCGGACAGTTGTTCTTGAGCAAAATCGGTGATTCCGACCGTTGCGGTATCTGCTTCAACTTTGACCCATTCATGGGTTTTGGTGTATTTCAAATCCTTGGGGATTTGACTCATTCATTTCTCCTTTCGATAATTACGCTTGACGCCTACCGCTAAACGCTACACGCCAGAATCTGGCGTAAAGCATAAAGCGTAAAGCGTGATGCGTCACTTGCGTGTTCCTTGTTTATAAAATGGTGTTTTAACTACAATTGCCGGGGCTTTTTCACCTCGGATGTCAACTTCAAATTCTTGACCAACATTACTAAATTCGGTTTTGACATAGCCTAAACCGATTCCGATTTTTAAGGACGGGGATAATGTGCCACTGGTGACAAATCCAATCTTATCGCCATCTTTGAAAATTTCATAATGTGGACGCGGTATCGCTTTGCCTTTCATGGTGAAACCTATCAGTTTTCTGGTCAGACCTTGCGACTTTATCTTTTTTAAAGTATCCGAGCCGATAAAGCTTTCCGATTTATCTAATTTGGTCACAAAACTTAAGCCGGCTTCTAATGGATTGGTCGTCTTATCAATATCGTTGCCGTATAAACAGTACTTCATTTCCAACCGTAAAGTATCTCTTGCGCCTAAACCGATTGGCGCAATCTCAAATTCTTTACCGGTATTAAAGACCGCATCCCAGACTTTTGAGGCATATTTTGCCTCAAAATAGAGTTCAAAACCATCTTCACCAGTATAACCGGTTCGGGAAAGAATCATATCAATACCGGCAACCATAGCATTGGCTGCCCAGTAAAATTGGATACTGGATAAATTGACATTGGTAATCTTTTGAATGACTGGTTCGGCTTTTGGTCCTTGAACTGCCAGTTGGGCAATATCCTGGGTTTGGTTGATGATTTCCACTCCTGCCATTTTGTTCTCTATTAACCAATCGGTATCTTTCTGGTTATTAGTACCATTCACCACCAGAAGCAGATAATCCGAAAGGTTATACACGACCAAATCATCGACAATTCCACCATCTGGATAGCATAACACCGAATATTGTGCCTGATACGGGGCAAGGCTATTCACATCGTTAGTGGTAACCCGGTTAACAAAAGATTGACGACCTTGACCCCGGATTTCGATTCTGCCCATATGCGAAACATCGAAGACACCGACGGTAGTCCTTACCCGGTTATGTTCAGCAATAATTCCTTGAAATTGAACCGGCAGCTCATAACCGACAAAATCAACCATCCTGCCTTTATTGGCAAGATGTTGGTTATAAAAGGGTGTTTTCTTTAACATTGTTAGAGTTAATTACAAAAATAGGTTCGTGAAATTTGCTATCATTCGAATAATTCGTTTTTGATATTATCCAATAAGCCCCAAAAGTCAAGGAAAACTTACCGAAACCATGATAAATAGAGAAATAATAAACAGCCAAAAAGAAAGAATCTTAACCAGGAGATTAGCACGAGATAAAGAATGAAAAATAACCCCCGAGGAAACAGAATTAATTTAACCACGGATGCACACGGATAAACACACGTTAAAAATTGTGGAAACAAAATGTCTAACAACTAAAAACTAACTACCAACAACTAATTTCATCGCTGTAATCTA
>JAOUPE010000140.1 GCA_029880025.1 Caldifarciminota bacterium | reverse complement strand
TTACAGCGATGATTAACCAGATTACAACGATGAAACGAAAAGTTGGTATCGCCGTCATCGTATTTAATCGCCGTAATCACAAAATTCTATTATGAAACATTTTCTTAATTCCCACCCGGATTTAAAATATATTTTCTTTGGTGGTAAGGGCGGTGTAGGAAAGACCGTGCTGGCAGGGATGGCTGCGCTCTATCTTTCGGAAATAGGGAGAAAAGTCTTGCTTGCCTCGACTAATCCAGTACACAGCCTTTCTGGACTTCTTATGGAAGATGTCTTTGGTAAAGAGAAAAAGGTCTCAGACACCAATCTTTATGCTCTGGAAATCGAAACAAAAGAGGTTATCCTAAAGAAAAAGGGTGAGATAAGAGAAAAGATTGACTGGTTTCTAAAATATGCTGATATTTCAGGACAAAGGACCGAAGACTTTATCGAGTCGGCAACAATGAATCCGGCATTTGAAGAATCGGCGATGTTTGAAAAGATGGTTGATTTGATGTTTGAAGGCAAATACGATATCTATGTCTTTGACACTGCACCAACTGCTAATGCAAGGAGATTACTGGGAATGTCTAAGGTATATACCTTATGGGTGGAAAAGATGTTATCCAGCCGAAAAGATGCGGCAGAACTCAGGAAGAAATTGTCATTTTCCCAAAAAGAGGAACAAGACCCGTTATTGACTTATCTCTTAAATTTCAAAGAAAGGATTGAACGGGTTCATGGTCTTTTGACCGATGATAATCTGACCGCATTCTTTTTTGTTACATTACCTGAGGCGTTACCAATTGCGGTAATCAAAAGATTTATTGGATGGTTCAAGGAATTTGGTATACCGGTTGGTGGCGTGATTGTCAATCGGGTGATTGATAAGAGTTTAGTTAAAAAGGATGCGCCGGAATTTGTGTTGAACCGTATCGCGATGCAGGAAAAATATCTTGCCGAGATTAATTCCTCTTTTCCCAATGTTCGAGGAATCCTGCCTGAAATGGATAAAGAGATTCGAGGCGTTGCTTTATTAAGAGAAGCGATGAAATACATCTTTTAACCACACAGAGCGCAGAGTAAAAACAGATAGCGTTGTGTGTTGCTCCCCCTAAAATCATTGTATCTTTAAGTCACATAAAAATCAAACCAAATTTTCTTCTAACTCGTCCTTCGTCAATCGCTTATCGTATTTTCGTCAAAGGGAGGGGGTATCGCCTAGGGGGTAGCCTCCTGAGTAGCTTCGGAGGTAGACTCGGAAGCAGCCTCGGAGGTAGACTCAGGAGCAGATTCGGAGGCAGACTCGGGAACAGACTCAGGGGCAGCCTCGGAACCAACCTCGGGAGCAGAGACGAGGGTAGCCTAGGGGGCGGCTTAGGGGACAGCCCAGGAGGCTAATTAGGGAGTCGCAGTTACGACTGTTTTTTTCGTTGATTTTAGTGAAATTTCGCATCAAACGGATTTTTCAGCCCGGCACCTTCCGCCTCTCTTTTCATTCTTCACTAGCCACTATACACTATCCCCTAGTCACTGCCTTTTAATGCACTATCCACTTGGCACTGTATTTTCGGGGGCTACCTCCTCATCCAAAGGTTACTCCAAAATGTCCCTTATTTTTTCTACAGGGTCAAGAAAAATAGAAGCGCCCCTTTTAGTCCCCTAAATCTAAAATTTTCGATGTCAAGATAACTGATTGTTTTGAATTAAAAAACAAGAAGGAATGCTTGCGTCCTCTCTTGAATAAGAGCAGAATCGGGACTCGGAAGTCTCTCCTACAAAATTAGCGCATTAGAACCAGTTTCTTAATAGTTTTGTACCCTTCGGTTTTAATCGTATAGAAGTAAATTCCAGACATTACATCAATGCCCTGGTTATCTTTGCCATCCCAGGTTACTCGATAAGAACCAGCTTTTAAAATTTCAGATTTTAATGACCGCACTAATTTCCCTGAAGCGTTATAAATTACTAAATCTACCCGACTTTCTTTTGAAATAGCAAAACTGATAATGGTCCGAGAAATGAACGGATTGGGGAAAATATTCTCTAACCCAAATTTCCCTGAAACATTACGAGTCTCATCGTCAGCAATCCCTGGGCCTGGCACAACAATTACTGAATCTATAAATAAGTCATTAAACGCATTGACATCTCCAGCTAAAAGTGTAGTACATCTAATAACTTGAGTTCCTAAAGGTCTTGCGGTCCAGGGAAAAAAGTTTACAATTGCAGTATCACCCGAACTTAAACCATTCACATCTTTTATATCCTCATAACCAGTGCCGATTCTAAGAACAATGGAAAAATCAACCGCGGCATTACCAAAATTCTTCACCTTTACCTGTGGTGTCACTACTGAACCAGAATCAACCCGAATCGGGGGTGCGATAATACTACTGACCCCAACATCAATTGGCGTATGGGTCTTAAGCAAGCCATCACCAATCAGACACATTCCATAAAACCATGATTTTTCCCAGGGTTCAAACCCGTCAGAAATTCTTGCCCCAAACCATTCGCGGAATGACTCACCTAAAGTTTTGCCTAAAGCGAGTTGCCCATAGAAATCTTGAAATTCGAGCATCGAGCCGGTCTTGGCTGAACCAATCGAAGCCAATCCAGTCGAAGTATTAAAAACATATCGTCCACCACAAAACCCATTTTCGACAAACCGAGCATTCGAACAGGCAAAAAGATTATAAAACACCGCTATCGGATTTATGCTCGGTATTTCATCTGCCCAGAACCAATCCCAGAGCTGACCATTGTTATATTTCCAGCCATGCCCGCCAGGCCAGGAATGAGCAAAAAGTCCTATCCATTGATAGGCAGCAGAATCAATCCGTGGACGATAATCTATTGCCCTTGTTTGCTCGGCATCCCAGATAAAAACCCTATCCGAATAAACCATCCCAACATCTTGGTCCCATCCATAAGAATGAGGAATCCAGTCATCATCAACATAGACCAGTGCCCGGTCACATACCGGCAGTTGAGCATTACGATACCGATGATTTTTATTAAAGTAAAATTGCAAGGTCTGAACTGGAAAACCAATAACCGATACCGGCATTCGACTGATAGAAATCTCAGGCATTAAATTTCCAATATGAGTATCAAAAACATTGTCAGTCCCTGGCACCATACTGTCTAATGTGTCGTACTGCATGTAATTATCTTCCCAGCTTCCATCTAAGTCCATAAAGTAAAGTTCACAGGGGAATTCCTCATAACCTTCACCCGGGTCACGAATGCCGTTATTATTCCAGTCATCAATCATCTGAAACCAAGCAACCGGCAAATCGCCGATAAGGACGGTTGAAACCATACCGGCTCGGTATTCGGATATTAAGAAATTTCTTAAGGATTCGGGTGAACTACCGCTGACCGAATAAACGGCTGGTGCATAACTCTCAAGAACGAGGTCAGCAACCAATGTATCAAGATTAGATGTAAGATATGAAACCAGCGAATCCTCAACCAAAATATCAACTCTGGTGTCCAATTTATTTTCTGGTAAATAAATTGGTTTGATTTGCCAGGCTTTGGTTTTGCTCTGCTTGGCATTCCATTCTTTAAATTTTAAAGGCTGAGAACCATCTGGACTTACCCAGCGGGTTACGGTCACGTTTGGCACCGCGCGCCGACGCTGAAGTTTTGGCGCGTAGGCGTCCGCAAAAATGATAATTGGCATTAGCATTAAAAATAAATATTTCATTATAGAATCTTTATATTATCAAATTAAAGCTTGAATGTCAATTTCAGCTTGCCCTTTCATAAATCTCGGTCATTTCTCGAAGTCTTTTTGCGATGGCAGGAGTCAACTGCTCAGGCAAAAGTCGCCATTTCCAGTTTCCTTTCATGGTTGCCGGTCGGTTCATCCGAGCCTTCTTGCCTAATCCAAGGATATCCTGCATCGGTATGATTGCCAAATCAGATATTGACATCATTGCCAGTCGAATCAATTCCCAGTGCAATTCTTCAATCGGTACTTTTCGACCCAGATATTTAAATAGCCGCTTTTTCTCATTCGCAGTCGCCTCGTTTTCAAACCATCCTTTTACTGTATTGTTATCATGGGTTCCAGTATAAACCACACAGTTTTTCTCATGGTTATGGGGTAAATAGGGATGTGAAATATTATCCTCACCAAAAGCAAAGAGCAGCACCTTCATTCCAGGAAAACCAAATCTTCTTATCACTTCTATCACATCCGGGGTAATAACACCTAAATCTTCGGCGATGATTGGCAGATTCCGGAATTTTTTGGTCAGATGATTAAAGAAATCATAGGCTGGTGCCTTTACCCATTTTCCCTTAACCGCATTCTTCTCTTTTGACCGCACTTCCCAATATGCGACAAAACCGCGAAAGTGGTCGATTCGCACAATATCGGTCAGTTTTAGGTTTTGGGCAAGACGCCTTTTCCACCAGTCGTATTTTCGTTTTTTCAAGATATTCCAATTGTAGACCGGATTTCCCCAGAGCTGACCGGTCTTGCTAAAATAATCGGGCGGCACCCCAGCCACCACACAAGACTTCATCTCTTCATCTAACCGGAATATGAGAGGATTGGTCCAGAGGTCAACACTATTGTATTCAACATAAATCGGTATGTCGCCGATAAGCTTGATTCCCTGCTGGTTGCAATAATCCCTGAGCCTGAGCCACTGCCTAAGGCAAACGTATTGGAGAAATTTCTCTTTTTCAATTTTATCCTGCAGTTCTTTTTTCACACCACGCAGAGCTTGAGGTTTTCGGTCTCTAATTTCTTTGGGCCATTCACACCAAAATTTAGACGAAAAATGGCTTTTGAGTGCCCTAAAAAGCGTATAATCATCAAGCCATCGCTTATTTTCCGAACAGAATTTTTCGTAATCACTACTCTTTTTTCTCTGCTTGAAATATTCATACGCCTTA
>JAOUPE010000139.1 GCA_029880025.1 Caldifarciminota bacterium | reverse complement strand
AGCAATCGAATCATTCAGTTTTTCGATGATGAATGGTTCCCTGGCGCTTAAAGTTTCCTTACCAGCAATAACGATGAAAGAATCTAACTGACTGGAGAAATTAGTCTTATTGAGCGTAATACCACCCTTAGAAAATAAAGAAAATTTCTCTCTTTTGATTAATGACAGGCTAAAGGTTGTATCTTTCACTTTAACCGTCATATTACCAATCTCTTTTTCGCCAAAAGTTAAGGTATCTACTGTAATCTTTATATTGTTTATTGCATAATGAAACTTGCGATTCAATTGTAATGAAGTCGGTTTAATATCCGGTATATCAAAACTCAAATTAAGTTTGGCAAAACTAAATTGTTCAATGCCGCCATGAGTGATGCTCATCTCGGTCCAGGCGGCTAATGAATCTAAACTTCCGGAAATTTTCCCTTTTCCGGTTATATCGCCCAATACTTTAATATCGAGTAGCTTGCCAACGATTGCGATAGGAAATCCATTAAATTTATAATCCAGGTCCAGTTCGTTTTTGGCAAGCGCGCCCACTAAATCTAAAGTATTGCTCCCTTTCAGTATTCTCATCTGTCTAATCTTAATCCTGCCTTTGGCATATCTTGTGTCTAAATAGAGGCTATCAACCGGCAGCTCATGCAGTCGCGATTTGAGCTGAAGTTCAACCAGTTCGCGATTGGTGCCGGCAAATTCCAGCATCCCATCGGCTCGGAATTCGGGCAGGGGCTTAAAATAGTAGGAAGGTCTTAAATTTTGAAAACCAACTTGACCCTTATAAGTTAATTTATTTAAATCCAGTTCCCCATTACTCCAAATCGTCTCGGCAACCGGCTTCGTGGTGATTATGCTGTAGATTGCATAATTTTTGGATAACTCGAGCTCACCGCGAAAATCGGGCAGAGCCATTTTATTTATCACTATATCGTCCGCCCTCATTGCTATTCTGCCCACCAGCCCTTCCCTATCGATTACCAACTTTCCCTGAATCGACAGTTTCGCTTTTTCGTTAATAAACTCGGCAACATCCAGAAACAAATTACGGATTTGAATTTCATATTCCGATTTTAAAATATTGACATTTAGACCAAGTGCCGCATTACTTTTGTCGGTCTTCAGCCAAATCGAGTCGGCACTAATTTCATTATCCGAGTAAAGAAAATTACCTTTTATTTCACGAAAGGTTATATTCTCTTTAGTCGTCGCAAATGAAAGTTTTTTAAGGTCTGCCCTCACTTTTTGTTTATCTGACTTTAGCCAAGCCACGGCTTGAATAGCTTGGGCACGCAATTCGGAATTGATAAATACTTTACCATTATTTATCGTAAATCTTTCAATTGCCAAAATCGGAAGTTGTCTAATTGGAATCTCCTCGGGTTCTGGAGTTTTCTTAAGAGCCGTATCTTTTTTGACCTGCCAGAATAAAGCAGGAGAATTTATCTCGACCCTGCTCAAAACGAACTTACCTCGCAAGATAGCAACCGGATTATAATTGATGCTGAGTCGGTCGGCTAAAATCGAATCGCCGCTCGAAAACCTAAGGGAAATACCAACAAAACTAGGATTTCGAAATAGGTTACCGGAAACCGTCGAATAGCTTAGTTTCACCCCAACTTTCTGTTGTAATAAGATAAGACTCCGTTTCAATATGAAATTACCAATCCTTTGGGTGTTGATATAGATAAAACCTACAATTGCAAGGATGATGACTAAAATTATTAAGAATTTAATTTTAGAACGCATGGAGTAAACCTAAATATAATTTTCCCTTATCATTTGGTTCTGGGTTCTTCAAACGTTTACCGTAGTCCAGTCTTATTGGACCAACCGGGGTATTGAACCTTATCCCCAATCCGATACTATATTGATAATTGCTCAACTTAAAATCACCAATTTCATCCATCACATCGCCGCCGTCAAAGAATAAGACTAACCCAAAGTTTTTGTAAAAGGTGGTGCGGAGCTCAAAGTTGGTATTGATTATAAAATCGCCGTAATGTTCATCACTAACGATTAGGGGACCTACCGATTTATCATCGTAACCCCTTAAAGTATTTCTGCCGCCGATATAAAATTTTTCATAGTAAGGTATCATTGTTGACCGGCTGTGAGGATAGGAAATTCCGGCTAATCCCCGAAAGCCAAAGATAAGAATCTTGGTGAGATTTTGAAATAATCGAAATTCGATACTGGCACGGTAAAAATCATTATCGCCGCCTAAAATCCCTCCCGCGTATTCGATAATTGGTGACAAATATAATCCCTGGCTTGGATTAAAAAAACTATTTCGCGAATCATAGCTGAAATTAAAAATCAAGGAATTGGTTATGCCGCGTCTCGTAACCGTATCGGTAATTAAGGAGTCGGAATAATTAAATAAACGTTTGCGATAGCGGTTTGATAAGTTAAATTCCCAATTCGCGCCAAAATAACGGCTGATACCGGTCTCCAGTCCGAACTCGGTTGAATAATTTTCCTGTTGTCGGACCAAATTTAAAAATGGCTTGGTAGAGAAATTAATCGGTATTTTAATCAAATAGGGAACCTTATAGACCACTTCGAGATTAAGTTCGTAATCGCCTCGGAAATTTGGGGTGAATTCCGAAGCAAAACTGACATTTTGACCACGGTTAAGTATATTCAGATGTTCCCAGCCCAGGGCGAAAAGAAAGCGACTGGGTGGTAATTGGTAACCCAAGCCGAAGATGAAACTCCGTGCCGGAAGTTCGCTCACATCAAATCTTACGGTCAGACTATCCTTTCTCTCTTCAATACCCAGTACATAAAATGAAACCCGACTAAATAACCTGGTCGCATATAAGCGGCGCTGTGCCTGATAGAGGCGTTCCTGAGAAAATTTCTCGCCTCGTTTAATCTCAGAAGCTCTAATAATTGTCCAGGTTTTAACGGAAAAATTACCCCTCACTTTAATCTCTTTTATATAGCTTAGTGGTCCTTCCTGAATTGAGAAATAGATATCGGCTCGGTTATCCTTAACTACCGTATCTAAATCGAGAATAATGTAAGGGTATCCTGAATTTTTATAAAAATCTATAACTCGTTTGTTAGCGGCTTCAAGTTTGCGGATAAGAAGGTAATCGCCAATTTTGATTCCAAGCAAATTCATAATTTTAATTTCCGAAAACGCCGCAAAACCGGTTAAACTAATTGCACTAATCTTAACCCGAGAACCTTCATTAATTAAAATATTGACAATTTGCCCTTGAGGATTGCTCTCAATATTTTTTTCAATGGTTACGGATAAAAACCCTTCACCCTGGTAGAACTTACTAATTAATTCGAGGTCCTGTTCTAAAAGTTCCTCATCGAATGGCTGTCTGACTTTTGTCGCAATTAATTTTTTCAAGGTTCGACCCCCAAATGTCTCATTTCCCTGGAATGTAATCTTCCCAACTTTTTCTTGAGCATAATTTATCTCCACCAGTAAAAAAAAGATAATGATTAACGCTCGACTGAAAGTGATAGGCTTAATAATTACTCCTTATTTTATTTATGATACATCAATTGGTTAAATGGGTCAAGTTTTACGACATGGTTTATTTATTTACCAGTACTTTTCTCTTTTCAAGCTACCGCTAAAATTTTCAATGTTCTTATTTGCAATTTTTGACTTATTTACTACGAGAATTCGAATAAAGCTCAAAAATTTTTGCTTTGACCTGATTATTATCTAGTCGATGAAGTCTAAAAGAAAGCATTTTTCTTTTTCTTGCAGGTTTTATAAGAAGGCTGATGATGGTATAGAAGTAGGACAGAACCGAATTCTAAAACTTGTTTTTCAGGGTCCTTATGAATGAAAGTTGAACTTTTGCCTGTTCAACGAATTGACCAGGTGGATCTTTTTTAATTATCAATTCATATATTTCTTCCGCTTTATCTAAGCTGCCAGCGTTACGGAAATTACGCCCTGCGGCAAAAAGGGCATCTATTGCCAATGGCGATTTCGGGAAACGCTGATACACTTTTCGATAATTTTCAGCGGCTCTTTTCAAATCACCTACTTCTTCCTGACAATTAGCAATACCAAAGATCGCAGCTGGTGATAAGAGTGGGTCTTTACGAACCCTTCGGTAAAAAGTCTCGAATTCTCGTTTTGCTTCATTGAACCGTTGCGTCTTAAAATAAATATTGGCCAGATAAAAATGGGCTTTTGCGCCCAAATGATGTGATGAAAACCTACGGGCAATTTCGGCAAATTGTTGTTCGGCTTGTTCAAAATTCTCCATTGAATAAACTCCTAAAGCCTGGGTGAATCGAATCTGAATTTCCGGATTTTCTCGGCCTCGACCCGAAAGCGATAACACCAAAATTATTATTATGGCGACAACGATACCGGCCCCGATATAAAACTTCTGTTTTTCACGATAATATAATGAAATCAGCTTTGTGATACTTTCCGTAAACCAATCTTCTCTTATTTCCCGTTTTGTAAGTCTCATGACAACCTTTCTTTATCTCTACCCCCGGCGAGACTCGAACTCGCGGCCTACGGTTTAGGAAACCGTTGCTCTATCCAACTGAGCTACAGGGGTTAAGTTATCATTTTAGACCGTTTTCCAATAAAGTCAAGATTAGGTTAACTATCGGCATATAAATTTGAATATAATAAAAACCCTATTGACAATTTACCAATTATTAGTAAACTTCTTCCGATACTGACAGTTAAATGAAAGGTGGCAAGCGAACTCAAATTTTTAAAAAGAATGTGAGACAATGAATTGAGTGAAAAAGGAAGCATTGAATTGTCGTTTAATTATTATCAGTATCTGGTAGAGAATTTACCTCAAGGTATTTGGGTAGAGGATGATAAGGGCAATATCATATTTGCCAATAAACAGATTGCCAAACTTGCTGGTAATCGGGTGCCGTTAGAACTGATTGGGAAGACCTG
>JAOUPE010000138.1 GCA_029880025.1 Caldifarciminota bacterium | reverse complement strand
ATTAGGCTTTGGTGTTCAAGCAGAAAATAAATTCTGGCAAGTTAAGATTCCCTCGTTTCGACCAGATGTGCAACGAGACGCTGATTTGATTGAGGAGATTGGCAGAGTTCATGGCTATGGTAATCTGCCGAGCCGATTTCAATTAGGCGGCAAAGAACCTGGTCGTCGAGATAAAACTTCACAAAACTTAGACCGTATCCGTGAAATCATGAATGGCGGCGGATTTAATGAGATTTATACCGTAAGTTTTACCGACAACGCTAATGCCCAGGTGTTTTACTCGAAAGGCTTGATAACAATCCCAAACCCCTTGAATGAACGTTACTCGGTTTTAAGACCAATGCTTTTACCGACCATGTTGGAGGTCGTTAATTTGAACTTAAGAAAAGGGAATAAAGACCTTAGATTGTTTGAAATTGGTAAAGTATATTTTGATAATCAAGGACCGCATGAATCAACCGTTCTTGGCGGCATAATGACTGGTGATAAATTTCCAATTCATTGGGAAACCAAGTCTTCTTTGATTAACTACTTTGAATTGAAAGCAGTTCTGGAAACACTATTCAAGGAATGGCAACTGAAAGACGTCAATTTTATTTCCAAGGCAGCGAAGTTCTTAAAATCCCAGGATGCGACTGCGGTTCGAATCGGTGATATTGAATTTGGCTTTTTGGGAACCCTCAATAAGGAGGTTAACCAAAGATACGAATTTTCCCAGGAGGTCTATGTATTTGAACTTAACCTGGAAAAGATTGGGCAATTGATGACACGATTAAAACGGTTTGAGTCTTTACCCCGATTTCCCGGGGTAGTTAGAGATTTCGCATTTGTGTTAGACCAAAAAATTACTGTAGCCGAAATCGAACGACGGATATGGCAAGCGGGCGGTGAACGGTTAGAGAGTGTTAAGGTTTTTGATTGTTTTAGCGGTGGACCATTAGCACCCGGGAAGAAAAACCTGGGAATCCGTTTGGTATTGCGTGCCCCAGACCGGACCTTACTCGAAGAAGAAGCGAATCGTATATTTGCTCGCATTGTTGAAAAATTAAAATCTGAATTTAAGGTAAATTTGCGAGGTGAGTAGGATGAGTGATATTTCAATTGCCGAAGCCGATTTTTTGAAATTGGAGCAGAAAATCGAAAAGATTTTAGTCTTAATCGATGAATTAAAGCAAGAGAATCAAAAACAGCGAGAAGAAATTACCCGATTAGAGGAAGCGAAAACAGAGCTATTGAAACGAATCAATTTAATGCTTGACAGAATTGATGAATTATTATAATATTATGTAGTATTTGGGAGCTTATGAAAAATTTGGCTGTGAATATTTTTGGCAATGAATATAAGATAAAAGCCGACAACGAAGGAGATTTTATTTTAGATGTTGCAAAAATTGTCGATAGTAAGATGCGAGAGGTACATGAAAAGCATCCAAAACTATCACGTTTGGAAACCGCCGATTATGCCTGCTTGAATCTGGTGGGCGATTTTCTACGTAAAGATAAGGAGAAAACAGAATGGGCAAAAGCCCGTATTGACTTGCTCATTAAAAAATTGGAAAAAGTAACCTAAGCTCCCTGCTGTGCTCGTGACAGGTGAATAGTCTTGAGCCAACACCCATAAGAAGGGAGCCGTATTGGGGTGTGAATTGCAGAAGCGTATTACGCATGTAGCATGAAACACCCTTGAGGCGCCCACTTTACTTAAGGGTTCAGAGACTTGAACTTGCACGGCACCAAGCGGGGATTTTTTTTCTGACCGACTGGCTTCGATTAAGAAGTTAGCGAGTTACCGTTTTCCAGATTGGGGAAATGGAGGTAATAATGACAATAAACGCTATAGTTATTTTTCTGACATCAGGAATCATTGGAGTTTTTGTTGGACTGCTTGTCAGTCACAGGATTGCGAAGAGTAGACTTAAGAATGTTAATGCTCAGATCAAACGAATCATTGAGGAGGCGAAAGCAGACGCAGAAAATCAGAAGCAAAAGGCGGAAATCAAAATTAAAGAAGAATGGTTTCGAGAACGCACTAAATTCGAGGACGAAACCAATGGTCGTCGAAAAGAATTAGAAAAATTAGAGAAGAAAGTCTCGGAACGAGAATTAGTCTTAAACAATAAAGAGAATGTTTTAACCCATCGGGAATCAGACCTTTTGCGACGAGAACGAGAACTCCTTTCCCGGGAAAAAGTAGTTCGGGCAAAGGCTGAGCGATATGACCAATTGATAAATGTTGAGAATGAAAAATTGGTAAAAATTGCCAATCTGAGTATCGAGGACGCAAAAAAAGAGTTGCTGAAGAATCTGGAAAACCAAGCGCACTTAGAAGCAGCTCAGATGGTAAAGGAGATAAAAGAAACCGCCAAAGCCGAAGCAGAAACTCAGGCTAAAGAAGTTTTGATGCAGTCAATCCAGCGCTGTGCGATTTCTCACGCTGCCGAAACTACAGTATCGGTAGTCAATTTACCATCGGATGAGCTTAAAGGAAGAATCATCGGTCGAGAAGGTAGAAATATACTGACCTTTGAGAGCCTAACCGGAGTCGAAGTAGTGATTGATGATACACCAAGAGCAATCGTGATTTCAGGGTTTGACCCAATACGACGTGAGATTGCAAAATTGGCAATGGAAAAATTGGTGTCGGATGGTAGAATTCATCCGACACGAATCGAAGAGGTAGTGGCGAAGACAACGGAAGAGATGGATAATATCATTAAATCGGCAGGTGAAACTTCAGTTTTAGAACTGGGAATTGTTGGAGTCCCACCCGAACTGATAAAACATTTAGGTCGATTGAAATATCGGACCAGTTATGGTCAGAATGTGCTGCTGCATTCTAAAGAGGTGGCTCTGCTGGCGGCGCTGATGGCTCAGGAATTAGGATTTGAACCGGCAATCGCACGTCGCGCTGGTCTGCTTCATGATATTGGAAAAAGTGCCGACCATTCTTTAGAAGGAACCCATGCCCAGCTCGGGGCTGAAATTGCCCAGCGCTATGGTGAAAACGATTTGATTATCAATGCAATTGCGGCGCATCATGAAGAAATCCCGTTCGAGACACCATATGCATTTATGGTGGCAGCGGCGGACAGCATATCGGGTTCTCGACCCGGGGCACGGCATGAAAGCTTTGAAGCTTATATCAAGCGGATTGAAAAATTAGAAGAAATTGCCGCGTCATTTCCAGGGGTGGATAAGGCATACGCGATCCAGGCCGGTCGCGAGGTTCGGGTTCTGGTTGAACCGGAAAAAATTACCGATATCGATGCCTTAGATTTAGCAACCAAGATTGCAGCCCAGATTCAATTAGAATTGAAGTATTCCGGACAAATCAAAGTGACCGTGGTACGCGAAACTCGAGCGGTTAACTATGCCCGTTGAGCAAATCCTCTTTTTAGGCGAAATCTGTGCGGAGAAGGGTCGACAAGCGGTCAATAAGCATCTCAAGCAGATTAAGGAACAGAATCAGGTATCATTCGTTATTGCTAATGGCGAGAATGTTGCCGGCGGTTTCGGCATAACCCCAAGATTAGCCGAAGAACTTTTCAAATCCGGAGTTAACTGCATTACTACTGGTGACCATTTTTTAGACCGCAAAGAAAGTGAAAGCTTTTTCAATTCTGAATCAAGATTATTGCGTCCACTTAACTATCCGGAAAGGGTTTGCGGCCGAGGTTATGGATTTTATGAATTCAACGGTCATAAGATTGGAATCGTAAACCTCCTGGGTCGAGTCTTTCTGAAACTAATCGATTGTCCATTCCAGCGAATGGAAAAGGTTCTCGAATTAATGAAGTCGGAGACCGATACGATAATCGTTGATTTTCATGCCGAAGCGACGGCAGAAAAAATAGCGATGGGCTGGTTTCTGGATGGTAAGGTATCGGCGGTTTTAGGAACCCATACCCATATTCAGACCGCGGACGAAAGAATTCTGCCAGGCGGCACGGCTTATATTACCGACGTCGGTATGTGTGGTCCATTTGATTCGGTTATCGGTATGCGTAAGGATTTGTCTCTGAAACGAATGATTTTATCGATTCCGGTTCGCTTGCAACCGGCAAAAGACGATGTTCATATCTGCGCGGTATTATTAGCTATCGATATGGCTACCGGCAAAGCCAAAAGAATTCAAAGAATCAATCAACCGATTGCCGATGATAATCCGCCCGAAAACAGTTCATCGACTAGAACCGGGGATGAATCGATTTATCAAATTCGATAGTCTAATCTTAAGTAAATAAAATTGGCAAAAAAAACGTTTAAAGATATCGTAAAATTTTATGATGAAGCCGGTATTTTATTTGATGAATTCATGGCGATGCACTATTCTTTATTCGATTCCTTCTGGACACCGGCTGCCGATTTATTCGTTACCGATGAAGCGGTCTGCCTGATGATAGAAATTGCTGGGGTGAAGAAAGAAGACCTGACAATATTCCTGGCACCAACCTGGATTCATGTGCGAGGATTAAAAGAGTCGCCCAAGACTTACGACCAAGGAGTCAATTTCTACAAGCTGGAGATTCCTTATGGCTTTTTCCAGAAACGGGTTGCCTTACCTTATCGAATCGAGCCCAAGAGTCTAAAAATCAATCTAAAAGATGGACTCTTAACTTTGCGAATGAGACGTAAAGAAAAGGGAGTCGAGATAATTAAAGTAGAATGAAAGAACTGATTGAAGATACGAAAATATTCACAATTCCCGAGCAATTACCGGTATTGCCGATTAAGGGTGGAGTAATCTTTCCCAATTTGGTTTCGCCTTTAGTTATCACCACCGAACGTTCGGCAAAATTGGTGGATGAGACACTGGCGGGTGATAAATTGGTTGTTGCCGTCACTCAGAAAAATCCTGAGCTTGAAGAAGCCCAACCCAATGACCTTTACCAAATCGGAACGGTAATACTAATCTCCAAGATGCTTCGTTTTCCGGACGGTACG
>JAOUPE010000137.1 GCA_029880025.1 Caldifarciminota bacterium | reverse complement strand
AGTCGTTCTAAATGACGGTTGTGCAAATCTTTCAGCCGTTCATTAACCGTATCTCTTTTTTGCATTACAATCTTTGCCAGTTTTATATCCCAACCGGCTAATGCGGCTAAAGCGGTATTAAGAGTCGCCAGAACCTCCTTATGAAATTCGGTGATTTCTGTAATCCCCTCTTCGGAAAAGGATAAATTAAAATCTATTTTCTTTTTAATATAGAGGGCAAGCCCTTTTGAAACAATATCGCCGATATGCTCGAGGTCATCTATTATATAAAGCAGGGCAAAAGATTTCCTTGATAGTTCGGGTGAAATTTCACTTTGCGAGATTTGGGTCAAATAGGTTTTTATCGACTCTTCCAGAGAATCAACCGTATCGTCTTTAACCACTATTTCTTTTCTCAATTCCTTGTCATTATGTAAAAAGGCGTTAATCGTTTGTCGAAACATCTCGGTAACGATATCACCCATCCTCATTACCTCACGGCTGGCTTGTGCCAGCGCCATTGCCGGAGTATCGATAAGAGACGGCGATAGAAATTTCATTTTTACCCTGGTTATTGTCTCAGGAATGATGCGCCGCAAGAACTTCTCATAAGGAGTAAGCAATGGCAGAAAAAGAATACAGGCAAATAGGTTTATCAAGGTATGACCATTGGCAATCTGACGAGGCAGGCTATTGCCGGTATTGGCAATCAGGTTGGTGAGCGGTTGAATAAAAGGATATAGAATAATGACAATGATTAATTTGAACAGCGTGTGCCCAACCGCAATTCGTTTTGCCTCGGCATTAGCCCGGGCACTGGCTAAGAGCGTAGAAAAGCTGGTTCCGATATTTGCCCCTAAGATTATCGGGATTGCCGAATTAAGATTGAGTAACCCGGCAAATGAAAAGCCGATTGCAATGCCGATGGTGGCAGCCGAAGAACGAACCAGAAACGTAAAAAGCATTGCCAGAATAATGCCCAACCACGGCATTTGACCAAACGTCAGAAGAACTTTTTGAAAAGCCGGAAAATATTTCAAAGGCTGGGTAGATTCAAAGACAATTTTGATGGAAAAGAAGACCAAGCCGAAGCCAAAAACCGCCTGTCCCAAATCCTTTATTTTTGGGAAAGAATGCATCAGGGCAAAACCGATGATGACCAATAGAATCGCATAATCGAAAATCTGTAACGATAGAATCTGAGCGGTTAAGGTAGTCCCAATATCCGCGCCCAGAATTACTCCTAAAGACTGACTCAGACCTAAAATTCCGCTTGAGGCAAAGATGACTAATAGAATTGTGGTTGCGGTTGAAGACTGTAATACCGCAGTTACCCCGATTCCAACCAGGACGCCTAAAAAACGGTTATGGGTCAAGTTGAACAAGACATCTCTTAGCCGGTTGCCGGCAATTCGTTTCAATCCCTTGGTGCCGTAATACAGTCCAAATAGAAAAAAACAAATACCCGCCAAAAGACCAAAGATTAAAAACAAATACCAGCGTTGCGCTAAACCGGTTAATGTGAGAACCAATTCTTCATTCTCGGCTTGGGCTAAGACTTGATATTCACCGGTGCTTTTACCCAGGATTATTTCAGTTTTCGCATATCCAAATTCATTAGTAAACACTTTTGGTTCAATAATTCGTAGAGACTGATTGGTAAACCGATTGTCTCGGGGTTCACTTAGAATTGAGAATTGGACTAATTTTCCAGATTTGGGTCTGCCCTCTTCATCCGTAATCTGAACGATTAATGGTCTTGAAAGTCTCCTGCCAACCTCACCCACCTGACCATCACCGGAAATATCATTCGCATTGACATCTACTGCCCGGGTCAGTTTTATTTGCGGTTCCTGGCTTTGGCTGACCTGGCTAGCCGCCAAATTCAGCAGCAGGCTAAAAGAAAGGACAATAGGTTTCAGGACCGGACGGTTATATATATTCAATATATAATTTGGGAAAAAATAGTTTAAAAAAGAAAATTTATCGGTTTATTCAATATCTCCGGGTGCTGCCTTTTCTAAAACTTTCTCAGGAGTAGTAACTTCTGGTTCAAGGCTTGCTTTCTGGGCGAGATTAAATAAGGAATTAAACGTTCTAAAATATAGTATCTCTTTTGATACTACCGAATCGGCAACTACCGCTGCCATCGTATCATCTGGTCCATAGATTAAGATAAGTTCCCGTAAGAAGATATGTGCAATCACCCAGGCGCATACTACTCCAAAAAAGAATCCGAAAAAATAGTCGAGATTGCCCCATGACCATTGAACATAACCATGTAACAAATTAGCAATAATTATCCAAATTATCGCGGTAACCACAAAAATCCCGCCGAGTGCCAGAGCTTTAGAAATTACCAGTAATCGGCTAACCGTCAGGTAACCAGCCACCGATATTCTTGCACAACCCATTAACCCGACCGCTTCTAAGAGGATTAATCCCATTCCTTTGCTGCTGCGAATGGTCTGCACAATTACAACCAAAAGCATTATACCAAGCACGGTAAAATCAAACCATCTCATCTTCTCTCCTTTTTACAGACAAAAGATAATAAGAACATAAATTTTTTAAGCACGAGGCCTTCGGAAAAATAAAAGCGCCTTGGTTATAGTTCCATTCTGGTCAGTGCCGTTAATTGCCGAAACCAATTCCCATTTCTCTTCACCTAATTTATTAATATAAGCCTCAACATTTTGGAATTCTTTGATTTGTCCTTCTGGGGTTTCAACCACCCAACGTGCCATGTGCAGAATTGGACTGAGATGACATTCAACTATCTGCATCTTGTATTGCCATTTTGTCATTTGTTACTCCTTTCTGCTTTCTCTTTTATAGTATCGAGCCGTTTCGTTTAGTCAAGTAATTTATATTACATGAGTTGGGGATACGGTCATTCTTAAATTCTTGACTTTCTCATTTGAGCGAGTAAAATAAATGATGGTAAAAAAAAGGATTTTGACCGGTGACCGACCGACCGGTCCACTTCATCTTGGTCATTATGTCGGTTCTCTGGTCAATCGGGTTAAACTTCAGCACGAATACGATGAATTTATCATCATTGCTGATGTCCAAGCCTTAACCACCAATTTTGACCATCCGGAAAAATTGTCCGAAGATGTTTATAATGTCTGCCTCGATTATCTGGCTTGTGGCATTGACCCAAACCTGACCACAATTTTTATCCAGAGTCATATCCCGGAAATTGCCGAGTTGACAATATATTACTCAATGCTTGTACCAATATCATTACTCCGCTATAACCCAACCATAAAAACCGAAGCCAAACAGTATGGCTATGATGCCAAAGGTATGACCTATGGTTTCTTAGGTTATCCGGTAAGTCAAGCCGCCGATATTACTTTCTGCCAGGCTCATCTGGTCCCGGTCGGGGCTGACCAGGTTCCCCACATTGAATTAACCAGAAAAATTGTTCGCCGCTTCAACGAACTTTACCGTTCAGTTTTAATTGAACCCGAAGCTTTAGTTGGTGATATACCGCGTTTGGCTGGTCTTGACGGTAATGCCAAAATGAGTAAGAGCCTGGGTAACTGTATCTATCTCTCCGATTCGCCAGAAATTGTGACAAAACGAGTCAACATGGCGGTAACCGACCCAGCCCGTATCCATTCCAAGGACCCTGGTCATCCTGAGGTCTGTAATGTCTTCGCTTATCAGAAGGCATTTAACCCAAAATTTTCCCAAGAACTTGAAGAGAACTGTCGAGCCGGCAAGATTGGCTGTGTGCCCTGTAAAAAAACCCTGATCGCCGCAGTAAATGAATTGCTTGAACCGCTCCGGGCAAGAAGAAAAAAATACGAAGCAGATAAGGATACAATTAACCAAATCCTGATTCAAGGGACAAAGCGTGCTCAAGAAGAGGCAAAAAAAACCATAGCCCTGGTCCGGGATGCAATGAAAATCAATTATTTTAAGTAAATCAGATTATGAATTTTGGGCTAATCGTTGCGGCTGGTAAAGGTAATCGTTTTCAAGGAACCAAACAATTTTTTTTACTCGGCGGAAAACCGTTGGTCTTACACGCTTTAGAGACCTTTAGCCGTTCCTCGTATATTGACCAGATTGTGGTTGTAACCAATGCCCATAAAATAAAATACCTTGAGACCCTTGCCGACCTGAACCAGATAAAGAAAATTCGAGCCGTGGTTAGCGGCGGCGAACATCGTCAGGATTCGGTTTGGCAAGGTCTAAGAATTCTGCCGGATAAAGCTAATAGTTATATCGCAATTCATGATGGAGTTCGCCCGTTGATTGACAATAAATTACTGGTGCAGGGTTTTACCCTGTGCCGTAAATACAAAGCGGTAATTTACGGGATACCGGTGAATGATACCATAAAAGAGGCAAAACACGGCAGGATAATCCGAACCTTTGACCGCACCAACCTTTATTTAATTCAGACTCCCCAATTTTATCAACTCAATTTAATTAAGCGGGCTTACCAGCAGGCAGTAAAGAATAATTTCTATGCCACCGATGATGCGGCTTTAGTCGAGCATTTAGGATTTAAAGTTCATATCTTCCTTGGCAGCAAATCAAATATCAAAATCACTAATCGTGAAGATTTAAAGTTAGTACAAAAATTAATCCAGGCAAAATAACCGAAGCTATAATATGAAAAAAGTCGTAATCTTAGGCTCTACCGGCTCAATTGGTCGGTCCGCGCTTGAAGTCATCGACCATCTAAAACACGATTTTCAAATTTTCGCCTTAGCCGGTAAAACTAATATTGAACTCCTGGTCAACCAGGCGAAAAGATTTTGTCCTAAGGTTGTAATCGCGGGCGATACGGAAAAATGTTTTGAATTAGAGGAGAGACTGAACTCAACCAGAACCAAGGTCCTATCCGGAATCGACGGTTTGATTGAAGCGTCAACTCAACCCGAAGTAGACATTGTAATAATTGCCATGTCTGGTTCCGAAGCCATTTATCCGGTCTGGGCAGCGATTGAAAAACGAAAAAGAATCGCAGTCGCCACCAAA
>JAOUPE010000136.1 GCA_029880025.1 Caldifarciminota bacterium | reverse complement strand
CTTGAAAAAACTTCACACCGGTTTACTCACCACCTATTTAGGTTACATCTTTCTTGGCGGAATGTTAATCTTCTTGGCTTTTCTGGTGATGATTCTTACTAAATAAATACTCCCTAACCTTTGAATTTAACCCCGCCGATTAGGCGGGGTTTTTTCTTTTTTGTCTGATAAGCGGTTAATCTTGACAAGTTGCGATTTTTCAGTATAATATCAAAGGAATTCGGAATTGACTGTTCCTGTTTCTTTATATATTTCCTTAATCAATATTTTAAAGTATAGCTTTATCACAAAACCTTTTAATGTAAGCTTAAGATAAAAGGAGGGCGAATGAAGTCCTTAAAAATCTTCACAATCAGCACCTTGGTTTTATTTTCAATCGCATCCCTTAACAGCCAACCCCTACCAGCAAAAACTTATGGTGGCACAGATTCAGAACGTGCCTTTGCACTCGAACAGGCAATGGACAACGGATTTGTTTTAGCCGGCTGGACCAGAAGTTTTGGTCCTGGCACGCCTGGTTTCTCCAATGTCTTAATTGTCAAGACCGATAGTGCCGGAACTCCGTTATGGGCAAAGATTTCGATTGGTCAATATGATGATGAAGCTTATTCTATAACTCAAACATTTGACGGTGGATTTGCCATAACTGGTTGGACCTATAGTTATGGTATAAATGCACCTCAATTCTCTAATATCTTTGTCTTAAAAATCGACCCGCTGGGTAATTTACAATGGTCAAGGGTATACGGCGGATTCAGTGATGACCAAGCTTATTCGATAATTCAAACCATGGATGGCGGATATGCAATAACCGGTTGGACCAATAGTTTTGGACCACCACCATATCCCAATATTCTTGTCATGAAATTAGACCCTTTAGGTTTTCCCCAGTGGGCAAGAGCATATTGGACTTTACCTAATCTCGAAGAGGAAGGTTATGACATTACCGAAGTCATTCCACCCGATACATTTCAATATATAGTGGCAGGTAGAGCAAGAATTTCTGATCCGACAAATTTTGATGCCTTTGATTTAATCCTGGACCAATATGGAAATCCCCTTCTTGTAACCGTTGTTCCTGGTGAAAATGAGGATGAAGCCTATTCGGTAATTTGGGATGGCACTGGCTTTGTTACTGCTGGCTGGACCAACAGTTTTGGTCCAGGTGCTCCCAATTTCTCCAATATCTTTATTTGGAAAGGCATGCCTGGTGGTTTTCTATGGGGTTGGGTCTATGGCTGGGCAAACGATGATGAAAAATGCTTGGACGACCAATCGCTAATGATGACTATGGATGGTGGTTATGCAATCTCAGGTTGGACTAAAAGCTTTGGTCCTGGTATCCCCAATCCTAATTTCCTTATCTTGAAACTAACTCCGGGTATGGGTCTCTTTCAATGGGCAAGAGTCCACCCCAGTGCACCTGGTGCACAATTTGAGGAAGCCTACCCAATGATTCATACCTATTTTGGCGGTTATGGGATTGCTGGTTGGACCAACAGTTTTGGTTTAGGCTTGGATGATTTTCATTTCTTAACATTAGACCCATCAGGCAATCGACCGGTTTGTGTTTTAGAAGCCGAGCTACCGAGCGATTCATTATTCGCTTATCCTTGGCACATGGAGTTTGAAGACTTCAGACCTGAACTCGATTCGATGCCATTGGTTGATACAATCGTCGAGGAGACCGATATCTGTCCGGTGGTTGATATAAAAAATAAACCGAGCAAGAAACAATTTAAGACTGGAACCGAAATCCGAGTAAAAGGAAATCTGGTTGAGTTAACGCTTGCGAATAATAGTGAAATCAGTCTTCAGGTTTTCGATATTTCTGGACGGTATATCAGGACTCTGGCAAAAGGAATTTTCGGTTCTGGAACGCATCGGTTTATCTTACCCCAAGACATCGAAGCCGGAGTTTATTTCATCAATCTACAAATCGAAGGCACCAGAAGCTTAACCACAAAATTCATCAAGTTGTAGCCACTAAATTTAAAAGTCCTGAGAGTGTCCTCAAAATTTTGGGGACACTCTTTTTTTAGTATGACCTTAATATATCCCTATACTTTGTCCTTGTCATCTTCAATTATGGATATGGTTTGGAGAGATTGGATTCTGTTTGATTTCGGTTCAGAAACAAAATAACTTCAGTCTCAGTCTTTTTTTCGGTCGGTCCAGGCATTTCGAAGAATCTGTCAAGTAAAACAAGATGACGCTTCACAGGCACTTAAGTAAAGATGAATTGCTTGGACAGGCAGATACTTGGTCTTGCCTTTTTCTAAAAATGTATTTTTAGCAAACCTTATTATGCCTTGACATCTCATATACACTATATATAGAAAGTATTTACGCCCCCTAAGACAGAGAATAATCAGAACTTAGAATATTGCAAGATGCGAGCTTCAAAATCTATAGGATAGCTAATTTATTTAGCATTTATGCATTATAAATTTTACTCATAAAAAAGGGCATCCGGCTAACACCGGATGCCTTAGGTATCGGTTTTTCTCTGTTTATTAAGTCACCTCAATCGCAATCTCTTTCTCTTTTGCTTTTTCTGACTTTGGCATCACCAATTCAAGGATACCGTCCTTATAAGACGCCTTTGCCTTATCAGCGATTACTTCGGATGGTAGTTCAATAGCACGTTGGAACTTACCATAGGAACGTTCGATTCGGTAATAAGTCTTGCCTTTCTCCTCGGTCTGATGTCTGCGTTCACCGCTTATGGTTAGCACATTGTTAACCACTGAAATCTTGATATCTTCTTTTTTCATTCCCGGCAATTCGACGCGAGCAATCACACTATCCTTTGTCTCTTCCAGATCCAATAACGGCGTCCATAAACCCTCTATCCTTTCTCGTGGATAGCGTCCAAGCATTGAATCAAAAAGCCGGTCCATTTCAGTTCTTAAGAGTGAAAACTCCCGAAACGGGTCCCATTTGCTTATTTCTTTCGGCATAATTTCACCTCCAATTTTTAATATTATATCTTTTCACTTATATTAGACGCCAAAATAATTTCAAAGGATTCAATATCCTACAACCTTTGCTCCTTTTCTTTAAAAGAGAAAATATTTATGATTAGTTCTTGACAGTCGACCGAATTGTTTTTAGAGTAAACCTTTGAAATATGACAAAAAGCGAAGCGTTAGAACTTAAACCTTTAGGTCCACGTTTCCAAAGATTGAGACCAGCCGAAATCGAAATCTTGGCAGGAAAGTTTGCCGGTAAGGTTATTCATACCTTATTTAAATTCGAACCGACCAAGACCACCTTAAAGCTAAAAATGGAAGATAAAATCATCGGCACTGCCCATGCTGATTACGAACCAGCCAAACGCCGGACCACCCTTTTTGATACTTATGTCCAAAACGAATACCAGATGCAAGGGCTCGCTTCTTTGATGGTTCATCTTCTGTTTCGCGAACAACTGGTCTATACCGATACCAACAACTTTGACATCAGGATGGTAATGAAAGCGACCGGTGAAAAAGAAGTGATTGAGAATGTTGGGATGGGTTTAATCGCTTTGAAGATTGGTTTTGAGCCCGACATAAATTATCAAGAACTTTTTGCTGGTAAGAACGTCACGTCGGTAGACATCATACCGGCAAAGGATATTTATCCTTTTGGTTACAAATTGAGTTTGCGCTCTTCGCCCTGGACGATTGTGATTGTTTTATTGGACCCGCTTACTGATAAACCGCACCAAGACCTGAATGCCTACGAACATTTCGTGCGAAGCGATGATTTTATCGAATTAGTGAAAAGCGGACAGGCAGTACTGGGTAATGTCGATTACGTTTTAGGGAAAAATAGTATCGAAAATTTTGTCAGCTATATTGCTGAGAATCAAGAAGAAATGAACCAGTTCTTGAAAAGAATAAAAGCGAAATAAATTTTCTGTTGCATAATCAAGATTTTATGATATAATGAACCATGCCCCCAACACTTCGTTTAAACACTAATCGTATGATAAAAGTATCGATTGACCACTTGAGCCCTAAGATTGGCTGTGGTAAGATGTTAGTAAATGTTTCAGCTTTTCCCTGTTCCGAGAGTTTCAAAAAGGCGATGGAAAATTATGGCATCAAAAATACCTGTGCCGACAAGAAAGCACTAAAATTTCTCGAGGATAATAAACTGGTCGGTCCATTTCTGAGTAATATCCTGACCAGTAAAACGCCGTTAGATGCAAATTTTAAATTTTCATTCACTTCGGGTGAAATGGTTCTGGCTGTGGATGAGGCTAAAGGCAGTGCCTGGTTTATTGCCGAACCAGGAAATAAAATAGCCTTAGAGAATTATTATAAGGATGCGGTCCCCAATATCTTAAAAAGTCTTGGTATTACCCTGACTGGTTCGACCGTTCGGCTAACCCCATACGGCTGGCAAACTCTACACGATGTGATAAATGCTGATTTTGTCCATCACCATCCTGAAGTGAAACGGGTAGAAGTGATGACGGTATTAGCTGGGCTGCGCTGGCGTGACCCTGATTTAGGATTGGGTATAACTCTACTCAATTTTTCTGACCCGGATAAAATTCTAATCGATATCGAAGCACTGCTGAAAAGCAGTTAATTCCCTTAGTTTACCTAACAAAAATTAAGTAAAATAGATGATTGTCTATAATCGCTATTGGGGATTACTATTTATTGCCGAAAATCTGTTTTTTATAAAGTTAATGATTGCATCTTTTTCTTTTGGTAATAAAAGGTGCAAGCCGCGGAAATTATCGAGAAAATTCTTTTTTGAAAATGGACTTAAAACAATACCATTGGACGTTAAATAATATCTTCTGAAGTCCTTCCATTCCCGCTGAAACTTAAAGATTTTTTTATCAATGATAATTGATTTTTCGGTTAAGGTATAGTAAATTGGCAAAAAATAATTATTCAGCGAAATAAAGAAAACCAGAATTGCAATCAGGGTCCAGAGCAACCCGTAAAAAAACAGAAAAAAAAGCAGGACCGCTAAGAGAA
>JAOUPE010000135.1 GCA_029880025.1 Caldifarciminota bacterium | reverse complement strand
TGCCGACCCTGAGGATGACAACACTCGGTTCAAATTCTTTAGTATAAGCAAGGATTGCACTTCGGTGAGAATCGTAAAACCTTTTTCTTTAGCGAAGCGAACAATTTCTTCATCGGTTGCCCTTGCCATTTTGAATTCGGTTAAATGATAACATTCAATATTGAGTTTTTTTAAGAATTCGACCGTCCGCGGAGATATTGGGATATCCGCGAGAATCTTCATTAACTTATTTCTACTTTTTCTTCTTCGAGAATCCAAGCCGAATATTTGATGGCTTGAAGAATATCTTCGCGCTCAAGATAGGGATAATCTTTGAGGATTTCTTCTACGGTCATTCCTGAGGCTAAAAGGTCTAAGACCTTGGAAACGGGAAATCTCATGCCTCGGATACAGGGCTTACCCCCAAACACCTTAGAATCTATAGTTATTCTTTCAAACTGTTCCATCTCAGTTATTTTACTTTAAAATTTGCCACTGTCAATGAACGCTCCATGCTAATCATACTGACGTTTGAGTTTGGCGCAGAAGTATTGGGTAAATTCAGTGTATAATACTTTTCAGTAGAAGGGTATATTATTTTGTTAATTAAACCAATTATGCCATACCCAGCAGTATGCCTAAAACAAACGATGTCATCGGGCGAAGAATAAGGCACATCCACCATTACCGCTTGTTTATTTTATCGGGACAAAATGACCTTTACAATCTCCTGGTAATTAGCCTGCTCGAACCGGACAAAGTAAATACCGGCTGGAACCTTTTTGCCTAACCCATCCTGACCATTCCAGTTTACTTCATAAATTGCCGGGTCAATCAGTCCATTGACCAATGTCTTTACCAATTGCCCATTACGATTGTAAATTTTGATAGAAACCTTGCTTTTAAGATTTAGTTGGAACCTAATATTGGTGGATAAGATGAAGGGATTGGGCGAACACTGGATAACCCGATTCGAGTGCTCAATCATTAATCTATCAGATGTTTTCTCGATACCGACACTTATCGGACGCATAAAAAGACCATCCACATATAGACCAGCATAAGCCTTGATTGAATCCCTGAGACCAAGGCAAATGATGGAGAGGCTGGTCTGTTCAAATCCAGCGTTCCACTCATTCCAGGTATTTCCGCCATCTTTTGTTACAAATACGCCATGCCAATAGGAGCCAAGATAAAGGGTTTGGTTGTCCTGGGGTGCCATGACCAAAGGTCCAACCTTTCTTATAGTGCAGATTCGTGTCCAGGTTAAACCGCCATCATCACTCTTCCAGACACCGCTGTCCAGGGAATCGCCCCAATCTGCCACGCCCACATAAACAACCTCATGAACTATGGGGTCTACCACTATCGAGTTAAATTCTCCATTGACCGGCGGCGTAATGTCAGTCCAAGAACTGCCGCCGTTCTCACTCTTGTATAATGAACTGTAATCGCCGACATAGACAATTTGAGAATCAGCCGGGTCAACACAAATTGACCGGATCATCTCGCCATTACCGGTGTTGAACATAATCTGCCAGTTCAATCCATAATCAGTACTTCTTAGGATATAACCAGGATACTGTGCGCCAGCCCAGATGCGGCTCGGTCTTGAAATATCAATCGCGATTCTGGAGCAGGCGGCTGAATCCCAGACCTTGGTCCAGTTTTCACCACCATTCGTGGTTTTAAATATTCCACCGCTTCCTTGATAACTTGTGGTCGCAGTATAGATTTGATTTGGTTCGGATGGGTCGATTGCGAGACCTTGGACCCTTTGGTCGGTTATGCCATTATTCTTTTGTTGCCAGGTTAGTCCATCATCCTCAGATTTATATGCACCACCACCATAAGTGCCTGCCCAGATGGTTTGAGAATTGTCCGGCAGAACCGCCAGTGTCCAGATGGACTGAGTGATTCCAGAATTCGAGGAAAACCAGGTTATGCCGCGGTCAGTGCTTTTGTATACCCCAATCGAGCCTCCTTGATTGCAGTTATATATTCCACAATAAAGTATCGATGGGTTTAGAGGATTTATTGCTATACATTGAATATTGTTATCAAGCAGACCATTATTTGCTTCAAACCAGGTGGTGCCTTGGTCAGTACTTTTGAACAGACCCTCACTTAAGTTCGAATTAGGCAGTCCCCAAGCACAGGTTCCGGCATAGATGATATTAGAAGAATCAAGGTCGATACCAACACTTCGAAATTGATTATTCGTTCTTGCCAGCACCTGTGTCCAATCGGCACCGCCATTGAAGGTTCGGTAAACTCCAGGCGAAGCCGCAACAAAGACCGTATTAGTATCCTGGGGGTCAATCTTTACATCACCCGCGCCATAATCAGGTATACCATTGGTCAGGTGTGCCCAGGTCAAACCGCCATCAGTGCTTTTAGCTACCCCGGATGGCATACCACCGTTCCAACCTGCCGCTACATAGATAATCTGTGGATTAGCCTGAGCTATGGCAATAGAGAAGACTTCGCCGTTTAAGTTCAACGACCCCAAAGAATCCCAGGTTATACCCTGGTCAGTGCTTTTTAAAAAATTGGAGCCTTGAACAGTATAGACTATATTAGGTTCGGTTGGATGTGCGGTTACGGCTGGATGCGTTCCAGGAAGACATAGAACCCAACTGTCACCACCGTCCGTGCTTCGAAAAAGCCCCTGCCAATAAGTGTTGAGGTACACGATATTCTCATCGGTAGGGTCAATAGCAATTCCTTGCCCGCGCCAATCAGTAAGTCCATTACGCTTGGCAGCCCAGGTTTCGCCTTCATCAGTGGATTTAAAAACGCCACTTTCCCAATCAGCAAGATAAAGAGTTTGTGGATTGGACTGGCTAATCGCTATGGCACGAATATTGCCACTACCAAAAGGACCCGACAATGGGCTCCATGCGCTAAAGGCAATGCTTGAGTGAATCAATGGTAATAGGAACAAAAGATAATAAATCTTTTTCAACATGTAACTCATTACTATTAAATCAGAACGTAAAAAAATCTTTTTTCTGTTTTTAAACGTTAGGGGGATGGTCTTCAAACGACTCATAATTATTCTATTATAAATACCTACAAGGATTGTCAAGCCTTTGAGTCAGGTCTTGACTTTGCGACATTAGTCCGCCTCAGGCGGTTTCCTTGTTATCCCAGGTGACGTCAACTACAAGATTTTCACAGAGAAGATAAAATTCTTAATGTTAAAACACAGCCCCACTCGACTCACAATGCTTAGCTTATCAATTGATTTTTGATGGTTTGACTATTTATTCCACATCACTGACCCATAAAGAACAGGGGATATTTAGTTTGATGTCGGTCCAATCTACTCCTAATAGTTATCAGTTCGGTTTTATAGCTGATAGATTTATACTGACAATCGAACGTAAAATATCTCTGGCTTGCTCGGAGGATAACTTATATTGTTTCATAAATGCCTGGGCAGTCGGGTCATTTGCCAGTAATTCAAATTCGGGCGATGTTTCATGCATTATCTCAATCTTTCCGAATCCGACATTTTTTATTATTTTCAAATATTCGTCCTTCAGTATCGCGCCGGAAAGACAACCGACATAAGCACTAACCGAATTTTTTATTTCATTCGGCAGTTCTTTAGCTAAAACAATGTCCGAAATCATCATCCGTCCGCCTGGTTTTAAGGTCCGGAACACTTCCTTAAAGACCTTTGCTTTGTCCGGCACCAGGTTGATTACGCAATTGGAAATAACAATATCCGCGGTATTATCCGGAACCGGCAGGTTTTCGATTTCGCCCAGCCGGAACTCGACATTTTGAAAATCACCCTTTTTTGCATTCTCGCGGGCTTTATCAATCATCTCAGGTGTCATATCAATGCCGGTAACTCTTCCTTGCTCGCCTACTTTATTAGCGGCAAGAAAGCAATCAAACCCAGCTCCGCTACCAAGGTCGACTACGGTTTCGCCCTCTTTTAAAGAAGCCAGTGCCACTGGATTACCGCAACCAAGCCCTAAATTTGCTCCTTCTGGTACAGCCTTAAGTTCAGCCTCAGTGTAACCCAGCTTTTTGCTAATATCGGTTGCCGTATCCTTGTTACAACAGGATTCGACTGGAGCGCAACACGAACTTTGGTTTTTCGCAATCTTGCCATAGCTTTCTCTTACACTTTTCTTAATTTTTTCTTCTTTCATTTTCCCCTTCTTTCTGTGTTCATCTGTGTTAATCTGTGGTTTTCATCATATTCTTCCATGTTTTATTTGGTACCGCCTTTCTTGGTTATTTCTTTTGCCATTGGCTCGAGGATACCCTTGAGCGGTCCAGAAAATTCATCAGCTTTAATCAATGATATACAGCAAGTTTTACCTTCTTTAATCCAGGTCACTACCGCCATTTTATCACCCGGTCGAATGTTTGCTTTTTTTCGGACTTCTTTGGGCAAAACCATCTGACCCCGGTCGTCAATCGTAATCAGCGATTCGATATTACAACAACCCGAACCGCCAATTTCTACTTTACAGGAAACTTTGGATTTAGGTCGTTTTGCCATAATTCCTCCTTAAATTATTCCAACAATTCCAATAAATCAGAATATTCAGCATATACTGAATTTTACTGAAAAGTTAAAGCTTTGTCAACGGGATAAAATGAGGCTTTTAAAAATATTTTATTCTGGCAATTTGTAACGACGACAGCGATTTATTATCGAACCGCTATTAATGGGCAGGTTTTAAATTTGGTATTGGTTCCCCTAAGCAGATTCATCCACTTTTTGGGCTAATAGTTCACCGGATTCGCATATCTTTGATTTTCAGTTGCAGTCTGGTCTTACCGGCAAAACTATTTTCATCTAAATAATAGACCGTGTCCAGGTGGTCTTCTTGTCCTTTGACCAGTTTCAATATCGCTTCGCTTTTACCAAAGGCGATGACATCAAACACACACTCTTTATTCTCACGCACCTTGAAACGCAAATGGTCTTTGCCGACAATCTTCGGATAGCCAACAACCTCAAGCCCATGGGTGACAAAGACCGGTTCAGGA
>JAOUPE010000134.1 GCA_029880025.1 Caldifarciminota bacterium | reverse complement strand
ATCGAAAATCGATTTTAAAAATGAAGATAAGGTTTTGGATTTAGGTTGCGGTTATGGTGTGGTTGGTATATTAGCCGCCAAATTAATCGGTCCCAAAAATGTATTTATGATCGATAATGATATTACTGCGGTAAAACTGGCAAAAGAGAATGCTTTGCTTAATGCTGTCGGAGATGTTACTATTATTCATAGCGATGGTTTTAGGAATATAGAAGAGAAAGACTTTACTTTAATAATAACCAATCCGCCTTATCATGAGGATTTTTCCGTGCCAAAGCACTTTATTGAAAAAGGATTTAATCGGTTAAAATTAAATGGAAAAATCTATCTGGTCACCAAGCGAAAAGATTGGTATAAGAATAAATTAGTAAATATATTTGGCGGTGTGCAAATATGGGAAATTGATGATTACTATGTATTCAGGTCAGTGAAAAAAGCTATAAACTATGCTTATAAAAAGCTGATTAAAAGAAGAAATAAAACTATACCGAAATCTTAATTTTGGCGGTAACCGCGGGCTGAATTCGGTTTTGAGTCTTCGGGAATCCTGGGTGAAGGTCGCCGTCGAGCGAGTCAACAACCCTGTGTTTTCAGAGTGCGGTCTTTCTAAAGTTTCTTCCAGTACTTCCGCTTCCAGCCGTCCACTTCCCTATAGCGAGAAAATTGATATCTCCAGGCAGGGGAGATTAAAATCTTATGCTGTTCTTCTTCTGACGCCTTTTCAGCCGTGCCAGGACAGTGGACGATAAAGCCGCCTTTCTTGACCACCCGTTCAAATTCATTTAGCTCATCCTTCAGCCGCCAACCAAGGGCATGAGACGTGATCAGAACATCGGCATAACCATCAGGCAGCGGAATCGCGTGTAAGAAACCATCTATTACAAACACATTGTTTAGATTCATTTGTGCCGCCTTGCCGCGGATGAACTGTCTCAGCCGAGACACCGGCTCCACTGCGAAGACATGACGGGCGGCACGAGCCGCTTCTAACGCTACCTTTCCGGTGCCGGCACCACCGTCAACAACCAACTTCTGTTCTAGCGACACGAGCGAAGTTATTTCGGCAAAATCCCACTTGTGGAATTCCAAGGAATCGTAAGCTTCAGGGTATTTGTTATAAACAAGCAAGTCGGCGATAGTCCATACCACTTTATCAGAATAAATGGTTAATTCTTCCTCATTTGCCGCGGGTCCAAATTTCTTAAGGACCCGCTCTATAAAGTCTGTTATATCGGGACATCGTTTCGTCCACACTCGCTTGATTGCAGGATTAGCCCAGAGCACAGCAGCCAATTCGTGCTCGGGTATAAATCCTGGTAAATAGCTGAGCTGGAAGGACTCAAGTAGTAACAGATCTTCGACTTCCAACGACACCCCTTTGAACATGTTTTTGAACGTAGCTACTGAGGTCATTAAAAATCACCTTTTTCTATGCCGAAATCTTAATTCTTGTTTTAGCTTTGTCAACCGTTGAACTATAATAGTGTTAGATTTGTTTAATAAAAATTTCAGCAAATAAGGGAATTGTACCTGGATTAATCATAATGACTTGTTATTGACAAATTCTTAATTTTCGATTACTTTATTCCATTGAAAATTAACTTAAACTAAAGTTTTTCAATTATATGTTTGTTTTAATGTCTTTTCTGATTCTACAGGCTAAGGATGATAGCTGTTATAAAGTAAATAATTTCAGGTTAATAACCTTTCAGAATAATAATAATATTTCTGCCCTGTCGGAAAAGACATAAAACGAAAGGAGGGCAAAATGAAACAAAGAGCCCATGCCTGGGTCACGTTACGAGTTTATAAATTGCTTGATGACTCGAAAAAAACCCCAAAGCTAATCGAACTGCTTTCTTATTATCTATCCGATGTCTGGAAAGGAGCCTGGTTGCCGGATACCCAGCTCGGCGATATGCGGTACGGACATATTTATAAAATGGACAGCGACCCTAAAATGCTCGGTTTGGAACAGAAAGAAATGACTGACCGATTCTCCGATGATTACAAGACGCTTAAAGCAAATCTTAAAGGAAAGCGTCTCTGCCTCGATTATATCAAAGATTCAGATGAACTAGATAAACCGTATCGCTCACATCCTGAAAAAGGTGGACATCTGCCCGACCGAGTGCTTGCTCTTTCTCACACTATCGCAGATATGCTCAAACTTTCCGATTACCCGATACCATTTTATGTTAAAGGTAAATCACCAAGAACTTACAAGGATAATTTGTCCGGTCAAACAATCAAAAATTTATCACTTTCACCCAATTTTTCTGCCCGCCAGATTGCTCTGATGTTCTTTATGCTTAGTCACTATATTTGTGATGCTCACATGCCGCTACACTGCGACTTAAGAGACTATGGCGGTAAAGGTTCAAAAACGAGACGACTTCCGGATGCGCTACATCCGGCAATTGAAGAAACCTGGGAAGAATGGTTTCCAGTTCACGAAAAATTGGCACTGCACGATTATACAAAAAAAACAGTCGATGAGATTGTTATGGATTTCCCCCCTGAGACACAAATTGAGATTGATAAAAATGAGACCTTCGAATTAAATCCGGAAGGGATTTCAAAAGTAAAAAGGGATGTTTGGCGGGAGATGGTTTACATAACGAGAATTTCTTACGCAGTTTCAAGAAAATGGCTGCCTACCAAGTCTTACCCAAATGCCAAAAAACCAATTAATGACATTGGAGAAAAAGAATTCAAAGATGTAACAAACCGTATCTTCCATGATACCGTTGAATCGATCGCACGCATCTGGTTCAATGTTTGGGAAACATTTAAGAAATAAATGGTCAAGCTCAGAATTGGCTTGATTCATAGGCTTGAAAAGTAAGATGTAACTTGATGTATATAATCAATTGAAAGGAGGTTGATATGAATAGCGAAAAAGCTAATCCAACCAGAGACACGTGGGCGAAACTTCAGATTCTCTCGGAAATATTTGGCAAGCTTTTTATCCCGGTTGTTGTCATTGTATTACCCTGGTTATGGACAATGTATCAATCAAACCTGCAAAAGAGGCAGCAAGAAGCAATTATCGAACAAAAAGCCCTTGATATCTTTTATAAAGATATGAGCAGCGGTAACCCAATGCAGCAAAACTTAGCGGTTGGTCTTCTAAAAATGGTTAAACCCGATTTTGCCGTTAGGCTGTCCGGAGTAATAAATGAACTGCATCCGGAGCGAAGACTGGATTTGGCTAAATCGATAATAACCGACGAGGCTCAATCCGATATGGTTAGGACCGAGGCGAAACGCATTATTAATAATTTGGCTAACGACACTACTCAGTCACCAGAAATTCGGAACGAAGCTGACCGTGTTAAAAATACACCATTAAAGCCGATTGGAGCCCAACCCACGAACAGACGTTAATTGGCCTAAATTAATTTATTTTTTTAATAGTAAGTCCTAAATAAAAGGACTTTCTTTTAGTATTGCTTTTCCCTTTTGTTTTCCTAATTCTACCCACAACCGCATTTTTGTTGGGTCAAAGGTTAGTGAATCATCGGTAAGTTGTTCATCCGGTCTCAATCCGGTTATAATTTTGATTAAACGTTTCTCTGGTCCAAATAGGGTGTGGAATTCTGACTTATTAAAAACATTCTTGAGTTTATCAAGTACAGATTGCTCTTTGGCAAAAACGGAGAATAATTCATGTTTTGCTCGAAAACCGATATTGATTAATTCCGCCATTTCGACATCGTTTCTAGTTGCTTCATCGATTAAGATGTCGAGAGTTCTAAGTAGAATTTTGTCCATCCTTCGAAAGCGATTTTGCGTACTGCCATAATTTTCCGGACTCAGGAAAATCGGAACGATTATTTCCGCACCCAAGTCAATTGCCTTACTAAAAGGGAGTAAATCGCGTACCCCACCGTCATAGCAAACATCCTTATCGATTATTGTTGCTTCCATTACAACCGGAACACTTGCCGATGCTAACATTGCCTGGATAAATTTTTCCCGATTCATACCTTCATCTTTAGGCATGACCGCTACTTTTTGTCCAGTTTGGTAATTGACATATACTACATAGCAATCTGGTGCCTCTGGGCTACGTAACCATGCAAACCATTCCGGACGGAGCTCCCGATGGAGTAGTCTACTCAAAGGGTCGGATTCATTCAAGCAATCCAGACGTAGTAACAATTCAAATATATTTTGTTTTTTTAAAATATCTTTGGTTGTAACATGGGTATAAATATATTCCAGTTTTTCAAATGCCTGTGAACCAATAGGATCAGGGGCGGCAATCAGTGCCGCCATTGGTGAAATGAGAGCGCCGGTCGAAGAACCACCAGTAATCTTAAACCAACCAGTACTACGGTATTTTAAGTACAGGTGCTTTATCACACCCACCGCAAATGCACCTTTAGCTCCGCCGCCAGAAATTACTAATGCTGTTTTTTTATTATCTGGCATCTTGTTTCATCTCCTTTCTCATCATTTGCTTAAATTTCTTTAAACGCAAAAAGAAAATTCATTCCTTTATGTCATATATCACCTCCTTCTTATTTGTTAAACGAAATATCACCGAACAAAAATAACCGGTCACAGTTCGTTTACCCTCCCATATCAGAAATAATCTGAATCTGTTTGGCTTACTTTTATATCGATGCTTTTGTATCTATCGTTCAGACAGCAAATTTGAGACATACTGACACCTCTGCCCTTAATTTACCAATCATATTGAAATCTTAATGCCAATTAAGGCGCTGTCAATCGGCAGGCTTCACTATCAACCAATATTTCTTGTAAGACTCACCAAATTTTGATTTCAGAAAATCTGGTTTGTGCCTATTATTTTTCTATTCATCAATTTCATAAAAAAAGTTTGTTTTAATAATAAATCAGTGATTAAAAGGAAATTGTAATTTCTCGATGTAGGTTAAAACGATTCCAATACCCCACATGTGATAACTACAGCCTCCATTTATTTTTCCAATAAATCTTACTCGCATTCCATCCTGTTCAAAGTATTTAGGCAAATTG
>JAOUPE010000133.1 GCA_029880025.1 Caldifarciminota bacterium | reverse complement strand
ATGTTCTTAAAACCATCGCTCTGAATAATCGTTACAGCCCCTACCCCATTAAGTAAGGCATTCTCTTTAGCCAGGTTTACCGCAGTAATATCATTATCGATCATAAATACATTCTCGGATCCGATTAATTTGGCGGCTAATATACCAGCCACACCATAACCGCAACCCAAATCCAAAACCTTATCTTCATTTTTAAAATCGATTTTCGATAACATGGCTAAAGTTCCTTTATCAATCTTGTCTGGAGAAAATAAGGTTTGGGTGGTTTTGAAAACTAAATCTACTCCCTTTATATTTGTCCTAATCATATAATGATTTTATTGTAAATAAGATAAAGTTACAATAGCACTAATTAATCTTAATAAGAAAAGTTCTCGTTGACGCCAGGTTTGAAGTTGTTTATGATGACTGATGATTGATTGGAATATGTTCTCAACAGGAGGTAGCGATGAAATTAGTCAATATTAATAGTTTAGCCGAGACGCTGGATACGATTAACGAAGCGTTTTTCCATGGGCATCAATTATCAAAAGCACAAAGAGAAGAAGCAGCCATATGGATTGCAAGCCGGCGCGGTAAACCGGGTTCGTATGCGAGCATGTTTGCACCAACCGATAGAGATTTCAAAAAAGGAGTAAAAGTTTTCACCGGCGAAGCAGTCCGGTCCAATGCCGCAACCGGTCATATTCTAGGCGAAGAAGCTTGCCGGGCTTTGATTCTTTTGAATGTGTCGGATGCGGCTGTTAAAGATGCATTGAACCGTGCGAATCTCGGAATGTTGAAAAGACTAAAGGAATATGAAACGCAGTGGAAAGTGCACGGCACCTATTGTTGCGGAATCTGCTCGGCTTCCTACTGGCGAAATATTGTGGTCGGCGGATTGGATAAGAATGAACAAAGGCTTGCGGCTGGCATGAAAAAATTAAAATCATATCGTCTGGGCAATGGTCAATGGCGAAGGTTTCCATTCTTTTACACGCTGCTCGCTTTAAATGAAATAGAACTAAAGTCGGCAATTGCGGAGATGCGCTATGCCGCGCCGGTATGTGAGCGATACCTAAAACGAACCAGGAGCGGAAATAAGTATTCTCAGCGCCGGCGTGATTTAGCCGAAAGAATTTTGGCAAGGTGCTGAAAACCAAAAATCTTTTTCGCGATTCATTGAAAGCAACACCCCATTTTAACCCAGGTCGGTCTTAACACGAAAGAATCGATACCTTGAAACGTCTGCCTATTGACAACGCTCTAATTAGAATTAAGATGGTAGAGTAAAATATTAATTCTGTGATGGCAGATATGTCTAAACCGAATCACGAAAATGACTCCCCATTCTTCCATTATATAAACCGGCAATATAAATAAGGAGGGGAATATGAAGAAAGAGTATCATATGATTGGGGCTTGCGGTTTAGACTGCAGCGAATGCGATATTTTTGCCGCAACCAATAACCCGACGATTGCTGGCCAACTCGCAGATTGGTTTAGAAGAACAAAAAATATTTATGTCGATTCTCGAGATGTTCGCTGCAAAGGCTGTAGAGGAGATATAGAAGACCTTTGGTCAAAAGACTGTAAGATTCACAAATGTTGTGTCGAGGAAAAAAAGTTGGATTTTTGCAATGAATGCAGCGAGTTTCCATGTGAACAACTCGTTGAATGGTCAAAAGGTGATAAAACTTATATTGAAGCCTTAGCTCGACTTAAAAAAATGAAAAAACCTAAACATCCCCCGATTGGGGAACCAAGGATTTTATAAACGATTAAACTGTTATTGTCTTTTCGTTATATTAAAATTTTCATTAATGCTTGTATGGTTAGACCTCATAAATCTCCCTACAATCCGAGTTTTTTAGATAGTTTATATGAGTAAATAAAAAGAAATCATGACAAGGAAAATTATTAGAACTATGATACGTCTTTCCAGTCTCTACTTTGGATTCTTAATCCTGCAGACATCGGCTCTGGGTTGGATTGAAGTGTGCAAGGAGTCTGCCGAACAGTGGCAGTCTTCGGTTGCATTTTATGATAACCAGTTTCTTGTCGCCTGGACCGACCTGCGTGATTTACCGACCGATTCTTCAACCAATATCTATGCCTGCCGAATCGCCACTAATGGCGCGGTGCTGGATACTTGGGGTATTCTCGTTGCCAGCAATCGGCGCGATGAAATGGTGCCAAGAATCTGTGCTGGAACTCTTGACTGGTTAGTCATCTGGCAGGAAGGGTGTTGATTTACCCGGGATATAATCGGCGCCCGGGTGGCACCTGACAGAACAGTCCTTAACCCTTTTGATATTAATACGTTCTATCAGGACCAAATCCTGCCGGATTTAGCGTTTAATAGTCAGTATTATCTGGTTGCCTGGTTAGACCGTCGAGACCATCCTGCTCATATCTACTATACTCTAGTCACCCCAGATGGCAGGGTCTTGAATAATAATGGAATTCAGCTCAGCGGCAGAGATTCGTCCGATTATTATACTTTACCAGCAGTTGCCAGTAACGAAGACCAGTACTTAGTGGCATGGCTGGGCAACCGGATAAGTGGTGATGTCATTCTTGGTGCCCGTGTCGATAGTTCAGGCGAAATCATTGATTCCATGCCATTTGAATTCTCCAGTGACACCTTGCTTATAGGCCGGGTAGCGGTTAAATCGGATGGACAGAATTATCTTGTGGTCTGGAGCTGCGAGACACCTGGTCTCATCGGCTCTGATTTGTACTTTCGTCGGCTCAGTGCTCAAGGAGAAATGCTGGACACTGCACCAGTCCTTATCGCCCGCACCGAGCAAGGCTTATCTGACCCAGCCGTTACTTCTGGCAGTGGCTTTTATTTTGTGGTCTGGAGCGAAATGAATGAGGAACGCGACATTTACGGTTGTCGAATCCTTTCTGATGGCACGGTTCTTGACCCTGAAGGTATTCCAATCTGTACTGATACCGGTTCTCAATTCGACCCGGCAGTTGCCAGTGATGGTGAAAGGTTTCTGGTGACCTGGACCGATGCTCGGACCGGAAACTATGACATCTATGCTACCCTGGTTGATACCAGTGGAAGCGTCGGGTTAAAATCCAAACTAACCAAACCAGCTTGGAATCGGTTGAAGATAGAAGTTTACCCGGTTCCTGCCAAATCACAAACAGTTGTCAGATTTAATCTGCCCTCTGAACAAGAGGTAAATCTTAGTATTTATGATGTCGGCGGTCGTCTGGTTCGGAAATTAATCACCGGCATAATGCCTGCTGGTTTTCACCAAGCCATCTGGGACAGAAAAGACATTCATGGTCGGGTTGTTCCAAGTGGAACCTACTTTTGCCGAATCTGTCTCGGTATCGATGCCTTTACCAAGCCAATCATCTGGTTAGAATCAACCGAACCCTAAAAACTCAGCCAACTCTACTTAAATATTCAATCTTTGTTATTGGTTATGCTTTTTGTGGTTTATGTTTTGTGATACGGCGAATGATAAAGACCAACAACAATATTACCCCAGCTAATATAACTAATGTAACCAATAAAAATAATCCGATATAATTGAAAAAAGCGGTGAACGGTGATTTGGCAAAAAAGTCTTTCTTTAATTTAGGCAAAGATAAAATTGCATTTATTGCCTCTTTTGGTGGAAATGCTTCGATTTTCCCGACGACTAAAGAATAGCTTCCTTGATTAGCCGGATTATAAACTTTAATTAAATACTCGCCTTTCCGGACTCTCTTTTCAAATTCCGGACCTTTCAAATAATGGTCGCCGCCAAATTGTTCAAAGAACTTTTCCCATTGGAAAGATTCGCCGTTAAGCGTGATGAATGTATCCTTAATCGAAATCTCGACCCGAAAATCGGTTCTGGCTCCTTGCTTGGCTGGGACTACGATATTTACATAAAGGTTAAATTCCTGGTCCGACCCAATCTTATAATATTCAGGTTTGCCTTTTAATTTTCCATAAAACGCCTGAGAAATTTCCGGGTTTTCGACTATCTTCGGATTTTCAATGGTCAGTTCTTCATCATAAACCAGTCTTGGCTGATGTCCATAAGCAAGTAATACAAAAAGAGCAAAAATTAATATTAATTTATTCATCGGAAATATTTTATTGGGCAAATCATACTTGTCAATGCAATATAGGGAAATACTATATGCCGGATATTGACATTTGAATAATTGGAGTTAAGATTTCGAACCTGTTGTGAATATTAAATCAGTATAATATAGAATGATGCGGAGTAAACCAGACATAATTGCAATGGCGATGGAACGTGACGATATGCCCTTCCTTTTTGCCCTTTGGTACAACCACGATGTTATGCACTATGCTGATGAGTTTCCACGATTCCGAGGTTGGTCTCGTATTGATGAGATACAAGAAGCCTGGGAGCGTTATGATGAAATTCATAAAGAACTGGGCAATAAATACACCCAGTTAATTATAAAATTACCCGATGGCACAAGAATTGGCGAATCATTCATCGCCCCACTGAAAGAAGACCAGAAATTGGGTGAATGGCAGAAACCAAAAGGAATCGTTTGCCTGATTGGTGACATTAAGCTTAAGCCGGAATTTTGGGGAAAAGGGTTAGCCTCTAAAGCGATGCGCGAAGTGGTTCGTTTTGCCTTTGAACGAGCCGGTTGTGGCATTTTCCTGGTCCCACCGCACAAAAAGAATCCAGCCGCAATCCGTGTCTATGAAAAAGCTGGCTTTAGCCCCATCGTTGAGAAACCGCCCTGGGTAAACCATATCTTCATGACATTAACCCGCCAGCAATATATTCAACGATATTCCAAGAAGAAGTATTAAAAATACTTTTATAAAGTAGCGAAAAATGAAGTTTCGCAAATTAAAGAGAACTGCTTTAGGTTTAAGCACAATCGGTTTAGGTTGGAATAGCTAAATCAAAACCAGGCAAAACGATAGTCTCGGTTATCGGTGAAGTGATTGATAAAAGGTAAATTTCTTTTATATTATCTATGCATTCGATGAATAAATATTTAACGGTTAATCGCCTTGAATTCATGGTCACTTATCAGTGTAACTCAAACTGCAAGCACTGC
>JAOUPE010000165.1 GCA_029880025.1 Caldifarciminota bacterium | reverse complement strand
ACTCCGCCGTTAACTCGAAATCCAGAAACATACTGATAACTGGCAAGTAGATTACCGCCTAACACCTTAGTGTCATAACGGTCCTGATACAACGATGTATCTTCTGACCAGGAGTCAACCCATAAGAATCTTGTCCGATTCTTTGAAAAACTCGGCATAAATTCAAGGGAAAAACCAGGACTTAAATTCCAATTCCAATCGGCTCGGAGAAAATAAGCGGTATCTGATGTCCGGTCATAAATCGAAGCTGCGCTTGAATCACCGTATTGAGGAATTAAAGAAGGAGATGGTTTCGGACCTGGTAATCCATTTTCTTTGGTTTCATAACCAAAATCAAATCGCAACCGATTGTTATTGTTATGATAACCAGCTTTTAGTTCTATGCCTTGTTTCAAGCAATCGTCATTGGTTCGATAGCCATGACTGTTTTCCCGGTGACCATTTAAAAGAATACCAAGATTATTACCTGAAAGACCGGTTCCAAGATGAATGCGACTCGTCTGAAACGAACCATAAAGCAAAGAAGCATTATAATATGCTCCGGACTTAGGAAAATCGAATGGACTCTTAGTCACAAAATTGACCACACCGCCCATCGCATTAGCTCCGTACAGACTCGAAATCGGACCGTTAACGATTTCGACTTTTTTCAAATCGTCGGTTGAAATCAATCCCAAATCCGGCACCCCAAGATTTGGCGAATTAATTGTGCGACCATCCAAAAGCACCAAGACCTGTTGGCTCGATGAACCAAATAGACTCAATGAGGTTGCCCCTCCAATCAGAGTATAGGCTCGGACATCGATGCCAGGATTGGAATAAAGAATCGAACTAATATCGCCAAAGTTTCTAAGTCTTATCGCTTCTTCGCTAATTAAAATCGTGCTTAAAGGGATTTGGCTGATTGGCTCTTCGACCCTGGATGCGGTGACGAAGACCGTATCGATTTCATAGGTCGGCTGATTGACCTGAGCCATAAGGATTACTGGTATGAGTAAAAAAATCAGGGATATGGAGCAGGGGTTTGATTTAGCTAATGTTTTGCATCCTGGATTGCGGATGCTGCGATTTAAAAGAGTAGGTTTGAACATAAGAACTCCTTTCCTTACAAGTTGTTCTTTCAACTTCCTCCAAGTCTACTCTGTTCTCCTCTCCCTTGATGGGAGAGGCAGGGTGAGGGTGTCACCCTTTCTTTTCTGTCATTGCAAGTCCGATTCGGACGAAGCAATCTCAGAAAGTAGCTCAGAGAAAACCGCAGTGGTAAGGTCTCCTGACTTGCGGGTCATCCTACTCTCGCCGCCTTCCCATCCTGCATCCAAATGGTAGCCGCAGGCTTAAGCCTGCGTTTAAAGAATCATCGCAACCTAAAGGTTGCGGCTACCATTATCGACACGAAGCATTCGTGTCAATCGGTACAGGGCAGTGGCTATCAGTTAGTCGGGGTCTGGAAACACCTCCTACAGCAAGTAGGAGAGACTTCCTAATCTCGACATCGGCGATTTTGTCACCGCTTACAGTGGGCAAGACCGTGGTCGCTTTTCACGACCTTCCCTGCCCAGCACTAATTGATATAAAGTTAATGTAAGAATCGCAGTTCTTGTTATTAACACGAGATACTCGTGTCAATTAGTGCTGGGTCCGCTTTAAACGGACTACCACTGCAATATGACTGATTTTTCTTATCTCTCGCCTTGATAAGAACTTAGCATAACTAGTCGCCAAATAAAATAGTTAAGAGATTTATGCCTATTTAGATTTATTTTGTTCATAAATTGGCACAAATTTGGCACACTTTGTATCTGCATATCAGTCGTACCTGCATTGTAATTAATCAGGTCAACTTGTCAAGAAAGATTTTGGTCTTAAGATGGTACAAAATGGAAGGTTTTTCTGTAAAGCTCTTTAACCCTTTTCAGGCGAAGAACCGTTCCTAGTTTAATAATTCATTTGTCAGGAATTAAATAAGAAAAGGGACCCGATTCCCATCGAGCCCCTTACTTGTAGTCGCAGAGCTACTTCTCTAAAACAATCTTTTTTGTAACCCTTATCTCACCCGAATTGAACCACAGGATGTAGACACCCGAAGGCAACATTTTGGCATCAATCAATAACACACCATCTTTAGTTGGAGTAGTATTGATATAGGACTTTACCAATGTACCAGTAACGTTGTAGAGTTTGATATTGACTGGTCCAGCAAGTGACGGACTATATCTCACTGCTACTACATTAATCGCTGGGTTGGGTGCGATGGTCAGTTTGAAGTTGTTTGTCGCAACCTTATTACCCATTACACCTTGTGCGGTCGTTATCGATTTCACATAGGTTGCGGTCTCGACTGGTAAACCGTGACGATAGAACTCATCGGTATTTTTACCTTTTCCAGCATAGAGGTAGGAACCCCATTTAATCATACAGCCGCCGCCTTTAACTTTTCTGTTGCTTGCACCAAGTGGAATATCCCATACTGCAGTCGGTTCCATCTGAACCCAATCGCCTACCGTATCTCTAACTTTAATCTTCCACATTTCAACCGTATTGCCGCCTTTGAGCATGTAAATCCAGTCGTTGTGATAAACCAGGGCAGCACCATCTTTCGGCTTCTTCTTCTTGCCGTCACGGTTAAGATAGGTCCTGTAATTGTACCAGGGTAATTCGGTCCAGGAATCAGCTTCAACTTTGTATCTGAAGAATGAACCATAGTAGCCTTGCAGGACATAGACATCTTCGCCATCATATACCATACAAGAACCTTTATTATAACCAGTTTTACCACTCTGACCAACCGGTGGACTGGTAACCTTTATCCAGGAATCTTCAGCTAGGTCATAGAGATAGAAGTCGGATTGTTTGGCACCGCGTGATGCAAAGAGATAGTCACTGCCACCCTTCTCAATCTTAACTAAGCCTGAACCATCCTTCACTCGCTTGGCACCGGTTGGGAAATCTGCCTTCTTGGACCAGCCGAGTGTTTCACCGGTATCAGGAACTGCTAAATATTTCCAGAATCCGAGCGTGTTGTTGCCCCGCAGCACATAGACTCCATCATCATAAGTTGCCATTGCCGCACCCTTTTTCGGTTTCTTGCCGTCATTGGTTGCTTTTTCACCTTTTGGTATGGTCTCGAGTGGAGTCCAGGTATTGGTATTTGGGTCATAGGAGTAAAAGTCATTTTTATTGGAGGCTTTCAGGAAATAGATTAAACCAGTAGCCTCAAGTCCTGCCATACAGCTTCCAGATTTGGGTCTCTTACCTGAGGGCGCAGTTGGAATTTGCGCCATTGTCTGCCAATCTGAAGAAATTATCGGTGCTTGAACGGTTACCGAACCAGATTGCATATCATTGTTCAGATTCATATCATTAGCCAAATCAGTCGAACAGGAAACCGTATGAGTACCAACTTGTATTGCATTCCAGGACATAAATTCTAAACAAGCATAAGTTCCTGGAGGATGGGCTGAGATCTGAACTGAATCATTATAGAAGTTACCTATCTTCATTCGAACCAGAAAATCTACTGTCTGATTGCCATAATTATAAACTGAGCAAGCCGGCGTAACAATTGTAGCCGAATCAATCGTTCCGGTCGGTGCTAAAATTATTGTCGTGGCAACATCTAAAATCCTGACTGTAACCGTATCAATCATTTTATCATTGCCTGGGTTCATATCACCAGCCAATTCAGTAGAACAGGAAACCACTGACATTCCTCTTTGATTTGCTGTCCAGGTGGGAAACTGAACATACTGATAAGTATCTGGAGTATGATTGGAAACCAGTGTATCTTCATTATAGAAATTACCGATTTTCATTCGAACATTGTAACTTTCGGTTGTTGTCCCATAGTTATAAACTGAACAAGCTGGCGTGATAACCGTCCCAGAATCAACTACTCTTGGTGGTGATACCATGCTTATCGTTGCGACATCTAAAACCCTTAATGTAACTGTTCGGTTCAGTTTATCATTTGTTGTTACCATGTCACCGGAAAGTTCGGTTGAACAACTTATGGCATGAGTTCCTCTTTGAAAGGCAATCCAAACCGGGAATTGAACATAGACTCTTGTGCCTGGGTTATGATTGTTTACAGTTGCAATTGAATCATAAAAACTCCCGATCTTCATCCTTACTTGATAATTTACTTGAGTATTTCCAAAATTAAAAACCGAACAGGCAGGTGTAACAACCGTTCCAGAGTCAACTACTACACTAGGCGACAAAAGGTTAGTAGTAGCAACATCTAAAACTCTGACAAAAACTGAGCCGGTCTGCTTATCATTCAATTTATTCATATCACCATTAAGTTCAGTGGAGCAACTCAAGCTATGAATTCCCCTTTGGATTGCAGTCCAATTGGGAAATTGTAGATAAATCTTTGTGCCGGCGGCATGACCATTTACAGTTGCGATAGAGTCATAAAAACTTCCAATTCTCGTTCTAACCTGATAACTTTCGGTGGTTGTTCCATAGTTGGAAACCGTGCAAGCCGGCGTAAACGAATTTCCCGAATCGATTGTTGCTGGTGACGAGACGATATGTGCCACACCAACATCTTTTATCTGAACTGTAACT
>JAOUPE010000132.1 GCA_029880025.1 Caldifarciminota bacterium | reverse complement strand
TCATATTAAGTATTATATAGTAGTTAATACAATTTGTCAATTATCCTTACCATCTGATTTTTCTCTATCTTCAGTTGTTTATTCTCTGCTATCTCCGCGGTTTCTGCGGTTAATATTCTGTATCTGTGTTGTCCGTGGTTATTCTAATCGCTGTAATCATTCTTAGAATCGCTGTAATCACTCTACCCAACTCTTGACTTCAGACCGAGTTTTATTAAATTAAACCTATATGAAAGGAATGGGTAAGTATTCAAAACTGGTCGATAAAATAACGCACTCGGCAATAGCTCGGAAATATGGGAAGTGGAGCTTGTCTAAAAACTAGCTGTCTTTCTGATTCATTGAGCATTAATCCTTCGCCCATCTATGTTGTCTAATATATTAGGTTCATGTCAAATTCCAAAACAATCTTGTTTTCAGTTGAAAGGAGAAGAAAAACCTATGCCAGTCCGCTCCTATAATCAAAATCAATTATTTCTTTTACCACCCAGCCTTAATGAATGGGTCAAATCTGACCATCCAACTCGAGTCCTATCAGAAATAATCGACCATTTAGACGTATCCGGATTTCGTGATGAGAAGACAGAAGGACGCCCGTGCTACGATACCAGAATGATGCTCAAGATTCTCTTGTGGGGTTATGCTTGCGGTGCCCGTGCCAGTCGTAAGATTGAAGAGCGACTGTATTCGGATGTGATTTTCATGTGGTTAGCCGGGCTTGAGAAGCCAGATTTTCGCACCATCTGTTTGTTTCGACGGTGTAATCTGGAAGCAATTAGCCAGCTATTTGCTCAAGTTATAACTCTGGCTAAAGGATTAGGTATGCTACGGCTGGGACTGATTGCATTGGATGGTACAAAAGTGCGAGCCAATGCCGGAATCGGTAGCTTCAAGAAGGTAGCCGAATGGCATAAAGAATTAGCCGAAGCCAAAGAAGAAGTGAGACGGATACTACAAGAAGCCGAAGCTTTGGATCAAGCCGATGATGAGAAATTTGGTAGTGCAAATCGTGGCGATGAACTACCGGAAGAATTAACCAAAACTGAACAACGGATGAAGAAGATTGAGGAACTAATGGACAAAATTGGAGAAGATGCTTCAGCTAAGAGACTGGTGAGCAGTACTGACCCGGATGCCAGTTACATGCACAATTCGATTGGCTCGATTCCGGCTTACAACGCTCAAGTAGCGGTAACCGAGGACCAACTTATTGTCTATGCCGATGTTTCGACCGAACCAGTAGATACTAATCAATTAAAGCCGGCGTTAGATGGTATCCAACAGATATGTAGTGCAAAGCCAGAAAAGGTAGTTGCCGATACTGGATTTAACAGTAACAAGAATCTCGGCTTACTTGAAGAGCAAGAGGTGGATGGATATATACCTGAGAGTGGTGAGAAGAATATCGGGAAAGTACTACGCAACCATCCTGAGCTTTACAGCAAAGATGACTTTGAGTATGATGCCGAGCATGATTGTTACCGTTGTCCGGCTGGTAAATTATTATTAGCTCGGACAAAAGGGATACTGAAGAGCCGATATAGCAAGAAAGCGGTAACCGTTTATCGAACTGAGCCAGGGATTTGTTTATCTTGTGCGAAGAAGAATAAGTGCACGGAGACGAAAAACAAGGTGGGTCGGTCAATAACCCGGTGTGCGTATGAAGTGGAACGAAAACGAATGAGGCAGAAGTTGAAGACCGAGACTGGAAGAACAATATATGGCAGACGGAAATGTATCACCGAACCTGTGATTGGGCAACTAAAGGTGGTAGGACGATTCGTCCAGTTTCTATTAAGGGGGATAATGGGAGTGCGGATTGAATGGAAATGGGCAACGACCGCACACAATTTATTAAAGATTGCACGATGGGCAATGACGGGAGATGTGAAGTTAGCTTTGAAGCTGTAGGTATGAAATAAAGCGGTGATCTTTCAAATAGCTATATTGACTCAATAAAACATGATGATTAAATTAATCAAAAGGCTAAATGGGAAAACTTAAAATAGTTTTTGGACAAGCTCCACTTCCCATATTATTTGGATTTTAGGTAGGCGGTCTAGGAGGTTGCTCCCCAGGTGACCTACCAGGCAACCTAGGAGGCTACTCCCGAGGCTGCTCCCCAGGTTGCTCCCGAAGCCGCTCCCCAGGTTGTCTCCGAAGCTGCCTCCCAGCCAATCTCCGAAGCTGCTCCTGAAGCAACTTAGGAGGCTACTCCGGAAGCGACCTCCGGGGCTACTCCCTAAGCCACCTAGGGGGTCACCCCCTGGACGGTACCCCCTCCCATAGTAAAATTAAATATAAGATATTAAAAATCAAATATTTAAGAGAAAAATTGGGTCGAAAAAAAGTTGATTTATAATACAACTTTCTAACGTCTTAAAATTACCAAATTCTAAACACTAAATCCCAAATAATCTCCAAATCACAAAAATAAAGCTTGACAGGTTCTGGAAAACCGCTATAATGTAAACAAATGTTTACCAAGGAAGCAAGAGTGCTTAGCTTTATTAAATCCTGGCTTAAGGATAAGAATTATCCGCCGAGTGTTCGGGAAATTGGTAAAGGGGTTGGACTTAAGAGCACGAAAGCGGTTAAATACCATCTGGATAAATTAGTCTTAAAAGGGCAGTTGACCCGCAAGTCTTATCAAGCCCGAACCCTAGAGCTTAAAGAAAAATCTCAGGGTCTCCCCTTAGTTGGTCGAATTGCGGCTGGTGAACCGATATTAGCAATCGAGAATATCGAGGACCATATCTCTTTAGATGCCCAATTTGACGGCTGTTTTCTGTTAAAGGTAACCGGTGACAGTATGAAACAAGCCGGTATTTTTAATAACGATTTTGTCATCGTCAAACCGCAAAAGACTGTTAATAACGATGATATTGTAGTTGCACTCATAGAAGACGAGGCAACCGTTAAAAGGTTTTATCGCGAGAATAATCAAATCCTTTTGAAACCAGAGAATCCTGATTATTCACCCATCATCGTGGATGAGTCAAAGAATTTTGCGATTATTGGAATCGTGGTCGGTGTCCTTAGGTTACACAGATGAGCACAGATAGACACATGGATGAGCACCGATTCCCGGCTTTGCCGAAGCTTCAGCGAGGTGAGTCTGTGCTAATCTGGGTTAATAATCAGCGCCCATCTGAGCCTTAAAAAGATGTCACATACTCAAATTAATGAACCGGTCCAGGTATATGCCCTTTATGAAGTAGTTGATGCAAATCAATCTAGTGTGCACAGAAAAATTCGGGTTTATCCACATAAGAAATTGAAACCTTTGTCCTTTATCTGGCGTCAGCGGGAATATGATGTCAAAGATTTGACTTATGTCTGGCATAATAAAAAAGGCGAGACCGATTATTACTATTTTGCTGTATCTGATGGAATAAATATCTTTGAACTGGTTTATAATGTCAAAACTTTCGACTGGATTTTGAATAAGATTTACTGTGAAGGATAGAGAGATATTACATATCGATATGGACGCTTTTTTTGCGGCAATTGAGCAGAGGACTTTCCCTTTTTTAAGGGGCAAACCGATTGCGGTATGCGGCAATCCTGAAGCCAGAACCGTTGTCTCCTCGGCTTCTTATGAAGCAAAAACTTTTGGTGTGAAATCAGGAATGAATCTATATGATGCAAGAAATTGTTGTCCTGAGCTTATCCTTGTTCCGTTATATCCGGCAAAATATTCTGATACCTCAGAAAGAATCATTAATATGCTAATTGAATTCACTGATTTAGTCGAGGTCTTTTCGATTGATGAAGCGTTCTTGGATGTTACCGAAACAGTTCATCTATTCGGCGGCGGTGAAATTATCGCCCGGCAAATAAAAGATGAAATCTATCAGGAATTCGGATTAACCTGCTCGATTGGTATTGCGCCGACCAAGCTTTTGGCAAAACTTGCCAGCAACCAGTGCAAACCGAATGGTCTTTTAAGAATTAGAAAAGAAGATGTTACCAAACTTTTTGAAAATTTACCGGTTACTGAACTATGCGGCATCGGTGAAAAACTTGCCTTACGGCTAAAAGAGCTGGGTATTACAACCTGTGGAGATTTGGCTAAATGCTCGATAAATATTTTGGTCAAACATTTTGGTAAGAATGGGATTAGATTAAAAGGCATGGGTTTGGGTCTTGACCCTGTTAGGAATTATCCAAATTGGACAGAGATTGCCTCAAAAAGTAAAGAACTCCATAATCACCACAATGTTTCTAATGGGGTCGACCCAAGTCCTGTGCTGCCTTATTGGTATGAATCTGATGCAAAATCGGTTGGACATTCCTGCACTTTGGACCATGATACTAATGACCCGGCAATTATCAGTCAGCTGCTTTGGGAGCTTTCCGAACAAGTAGCACGTCGTTTAAGGCAAGATAATTATCAAGGCAGGACAGTTAGTTTAACCCTGAGATATGCAGATTTTACCACTCATACCTCACAAAAAAGTATTAAAGAATATATTGACGATGGGAGTAGAATTTACGATTTTGGGATGAAACTTTTTAATCGATTATACCAACCACCCAGAAAAGTAAGGTTACTTGGGATATCGGTATCGAATTTAGCTAAAAGGATGATTCAGCTCTCATTGCTCAGTCAAGAATCAAAAAATCCCAACCCCACTTTAGATGGTTTGAATGATAAGTATGGCGAGTTTGCAGTAAGAAGGAGTGTTTTAGACCATTCGCCTGCTGGACCCAAGGTAATTTCACCGAGTTGGCGGCCCGACTAAATCGGGCCACCGACGCTGCGCGTTGGGAGGCCCAAGTAACATGGACCTCCGACGCTTCGCGTTGGGCGACCACGAAAACAGTATTATTGACAAACAAACTATGTGAAATAAAATATCAAATCTATGTCTAAAATCGGCTTAATCTCAGATACCCATGATAATCTGAATATGGTTAAGGCGGCAGTTAAAAAATTTAATGAATTCGATTTGGCTTTAGTAATCCACTGTGGTGATTTCATAGCACCATTCACCTTAGAGAATTTTCGCGGACTTAAAGCTAAATTATTAGGCGTGTTTGGTAATTGTGATGATGAGAAGGAAGGGCTAAAACGTAAAGCCGAAGAACTCGGTTTTTCTTTGCAGGTGCCACCTTATAAATTGGAA
>JAOUPE010000131.1 GCA_029880025.1 Caldifarciminota bacterium | reverse complement strand
GGCTTGTGACCCCATTGGAAAAAATTTGGGGATTTTTCAAAATCTTGACGATTTCGTCGATGACCGAGGATGGTGTCGATGTACCAGCCGCAATCCCAATTTTTTTGGCATCAAAGAACCAGCCATCATCGATTTCACCTTTATTCTCGATATGATAAACTGGTTTACCGATTTTCCTAACCGTCTCTGCCAGTCGCTGGGTATTGGCACTATTCTTGCCGCCGACAATCAACATCAAATCCACCCTCGAGCCAATTTCTTTAACTGCCGCTTGCCGGGAAGCAGCTTCTTTACAAATGGTATTAAAAACTCTTATCTCTTCCCAATCTTCTTTTATCAATTCCTGGATTACTTGTTTAAAAAATATTGCTGAGGTTGTAGTCTGCGCCAAAATTCCGATTTTTTTAGCTTTAATTTTCATACCGAACCTATAAACTATACCGGATTTTCCGGCATATGCCAAGATGGATTTAACTTCCGGATGAGTTTTATCGCCAACCACCACAACCGTATAACCATCCTGGCTTAAATTCTTTGCGTATCTCTGGACTTTGGCAACATTTGGACAGGTAGCGTCGACTACTTTTATTTTAAGCGCTGCGGCTTCGGTCAGCAATTCTGGTGCGCAGCCATGAGAACGAATCACGATTGTGCCGCCTTTTGCCTTTTTAATATTAGAAATAGGTTGCAAACCCTCTTTAATCAATTCTTTGACTACTAAGGAATTATGAATGAGTGGTCCTAAACTGTAGACTCTGCCGTTGGTCTGCATTGCGCGCCGAGCCATTTTGACTGCTCGTTCCACCCCTGAACAGAAACCAATCGGTTGCGCAACTTTTATGAGGCGGTGGTCAGATTTTTCCTTATCAGCCAATCTCGAGTGCTTCGACACTACCGAGTTCCTCCACTTCGCTTCTAATCTTGGCGGTGAGTTTTATATAATCGTCCCGATTTTTACTAAAACCATCGGGCTGAATCGGATTACCAAATTTCACCGTTATCCTGCCTGTGAAAATATCAGCTACCCTGAATTTTCCCTTATTGATATCCTGGTCGGCAAGTTTTGAGATAAAAGATTTTCTTGCCCCATAAATATAACAAGGCACTACTGGTATCGAATTGGTCACTGCTAACAAACCAATACCGGGTTTGAATGGTTGTAAATTGCCATTCTTACTCCGCGTCCCTTCCGGAAATAAAATTAAGGTCTTATTTCTTTGCAGTAATCTTGAACAGGTCTTAAATAAACCTCGGTCAATCGCACTGCGTCTTAATGGTAAGGCATTCCAAAATCTAATTAGCCAGGTAAACCATTTTGAATAGTTAAACAAATCTTCTTTAGCCAAAAAAAATATCTCCTGCCCGGTCGCCAGTCCCAGGATGAACGGGTCAAGATTCGAGGTATGATTGGCTGCGATGATTTTAGCTTTATCTTGTCTTAATTTCTCTCTGCCCAATACTCTCAGTCCCATTATCAATTTGGCAATTGGATAAACCAAAAGCCAGCCCAGACGCCACCGAAAATTCATAGTCGCTCCTCAGCCGTTGTCAAATTTTCTGCGGTCGGATTTGCATCAATTTTATTAAGCAGTCTATCGCTAATCATATCGGTTACAATCTTCACTTCTTCTTCGATTGTCAGGTTAGTCGTATCTAAAAATACCGCATCATCGGTCTTGCGTAAAGGACTATGTTCGCGCGTAGAGTCAATATAGTCTCGTTCCAAAAAATTTTCCTTAATCGCTTTTCTGGTTACCTTTATCCCTTTTTCTTTCAATTCTTTCTCCCGACGGGTTGTGCGTTCTTCCAGGTCACAATCCAGGTAAATCTTAAGGTTTGCATTTGGAAAGACAACACTGCCAATATCCCTGCCTTCACAAATCACATTTCGCCCTTTAGCAATCCGATGCTGCTCCGACACCATTTTCTGTCTTACTATTGGCAGGACCGAGACTTGAGAAACCAGCTTATCGATTTCCGGTTTTCGAATCTCTTCAGCCATATCTTTATTATCAAGCATTATCCGATTATCCTTGGTAATATCAATTTTTGTTTGGGCAACTAACTTTTTAATACTATTGGTATCGCATAAATCAATTTTAGCATTAATGATTTTCCAGGTGATTGCGCGGTACATTGCACCGGTATCAAGGTAAAAGAAACCCAATGCTTCGGCTGCCTTTTTAGCCGTGGTACTTTTACCGGAACCAGCCGTTCCGTCGATTGCCACAACTAAACCTTTTGTCATAAATTTCTGAGCTTATGATACCTAAACCCGGTGACTTTTTCAAGAGAAAAGATTAATGCAGCACCAATAATCTGGGTTCAACCGTAGTCTTATCTGGGCTCATCTGTGTATACTTTCTTGTTTTCGTAGTTAATATTAAATTATAGTGACATTCGATTACACTTTTTTACTTAAGGATTAAGCAATCAAACTATTGACAAGTTTTTGAGAATTTGTTATTTATTAGATGAGATGAATTTCGGCTATCCTTATTATAATTTAGGAATAAATTTAATGGAAAATTATTTTATGTAGGAATAAACTTACCAAGGAGGGTAAAATGGCTCTTAAATTAATGAGTTTCATTTTTATCATAACATTGACTTTTGGCATCGATGCTTCGAATCAAGTCAAAGATGTGCGGTTCAATACAAATGAAGTTATTAAAAAGGGCAACCCTTATAGCAATCAAAATGAATTCCTGATTGATACTAATATCGTTTATTCACCAGCACCTTATGACCAACGATTATCTTCGGTCGCTTTCGATGGCACTAATTATCTCATTGTCTGGCAAGACTCTCGTAATATTTATGATTCGGATATCTATGGTGCAAGAGTAAGTCAAACCGGTGTTGTGCTTGACTCAGCTGGCATTCCCATATCAACTAATTTGTATAACCAATCTGCCCCTTCGGTTGCCTTTGATGGTAATAACTTTTTGGTAGTATGGACCGATGACCGCAATGTTAACACTTTGGATATTTATGGTGCCCGGTTAAATCAAGATGGTTTTGTCCTTGATCCAGTTGGGATTCCCATATCGACTTACTTTGATGACCAGTTTGACCCGGCGGTTGCTTTTGATGGTTTAAACTACCTGGTAGTGTGGACAGATTATCGCGGTCCATCTTATGATATTTATGGCACCCGTGTAACGCAATCTGGAATTGTTCTTGATTCAAATGGTTTTCTCATAACATTCTCCCATGAAAACCAAGAATCTCCTTCAATTACTTTTGGCGATACGAACTATCTGGTGGTGTGGTTGGACGATCGCATGGGCACCCCTGATATTTATGGTGCCAGAATTAATCGGACTGGAATTGTGCTTGACTCAGGGGGTATTTTCATTTCTTCTTATGGAGAAGAGGAAAATTTTCCCTTAGTTGCTTTTGACGGTAACAACTTTCTTGTCGTATGGGAAGATGCGCGTAGTGGTACCGATATTTATATTTATGGCGCACGAGTCGACCAAAATGGGGTTCTTCTTGACCCGACCGGCATTCGTATCTCACCTATCGGATATAGCCAACATAATCCTGCAATTTCATTTGACGGTATAAATTATCTGGTAAGTTGGGAGGATAGTCGTGGTGTATATGGAGCGCGGGTAACACAATCTGGAATTATTCTTGACACCGCGGGTATTTTCGTATCACCCTCGGGCTATGATGTATTCCCTTCGGTTACATTTAACGGCACAAACTATTTAGTGGCATGGTCAGAAAGACGCAGCGGTTCTTCTTATGATATTTTGGGTGTCCGGATGAATCAGGCAGGTATTGTCCTTGACACAACAAGCATTATATTATCAACTGGAACTTATTGGCAACAATCTTCCTCGATTGCTTTCGATGGCAATAATTATCTAGTAGTTTGGGAAGATGGACGTAACAACTATTCCTCTGATATTTTTGGGACACGGGTCTCACAAAACGGTCAGGTCTTAGACCTAAATGGTATAGCCATATCGAGTACTGGAGGTTCGTTGCCTTCAGTTGCCTTTGATGGCACAAACTACTTAGTCGTATGGAGCGGTGTTTATGGTGCCCGGGTGAATCAAGCCGGTATTGTCCTGGACTCAAATGCTATTACCATATCGAATACAGGAGGTTCGTCGCCTTCGGTTGCCTTTGATGGCACAAACTACTTAGTCGTATGGAGCGGGGTTTATGGTGCCAGGGTGAGTCAAGCCGGCATTGTCTTAGACTCAAATGGTATTGCCATATCAAGCGCAAGAGGTTCCTCACCTTCAGTTGCCTTTGATGGTAACAATTACTTGGTAGTGTGGCAGGAGTGGCACAGCGGTTCTTGGGATGATATTTATGGTGCTATAGTGGACCAAAATGGAATAGTTCTTGATTCGATTACTATTTCAACCGCTTTGCGTTGGCAGGAATCACCATCGGTTGCCTTTGACGGTACAAATTATCTTGTGGTTTGGCAAGACTGGCGTTATTATCCCGAACTAAGTATATTTGGTGCCCGGGTTAATCAGGATGATTCAGTCCTTGACCCGAATGGTTTTGCTATTTCAACTGCAGTAGGTGAACAACGGTGCCCTTCAATTTTTTTTGACGGTACAGATTACTGGGTTGTTTGGCAAGACGGACGCAATAGTAACTGGGATATTTATGGCGCCAAAATAGATACATCTGGTATGGTGATAGACACCTTTGCAGTTTCAATTCAAAACGGCTACCAGTTTTCGCCTGCTTTAATAAAAGGCTCTGAAAGTCAAGTTCTTATAACGTATTCAGGTTGGACTGATTCCATCAACCATCGTCCTGTTAACATTTATCGCATCTGGGGCAAATTTTATCAATTTGTGGGAATGGAACAAGAACGCCCAATGCTTGAGGCTACACGTTTAACGCTGGAAGCTTATCCTAATCCATTCTCAAAGCAGACCGCAATACGCTTTACGCCTGACCCTTCAGGCAATAAGCTTAAAATCTTTGATATCACTGGCAAACTGGTAAAATCCTTTGCCCCTGACCACCAACAACTAAGAACTAATAACTACCTTGTCTGGGATGGTAAAGATGATACGGGACAAGAACTTCCAGCCGGTGTTTATATGCTTCACCTGAAAACAACCGAAGGCACTTATGAAACAAAAGAAATTATTA
>JAOUPE010000130.1 GCA_029880025.1 Caldifarciminota bacterium | reverse complement strand
TAAACCATCAAGTGATTCACCAGCAATCGCTTATAAGTTTATGGAAATTTTGGAGCAAGCTGGAATGCCACCGGGTGTGGTCAATTTTGTAACTGGACCAGGCGGTGGAGTAGGTAATTATCTGGTTGGACATCCCAAAACCAGATTCATTTCGTTTACCGGTTCCAAAGCAGTTGGTTTAGGAATTGTGGAACTTGCGGCTAAAACTCAGCCGGGTCAAATCTGGATAAAAAGAGTAGTTGCTGAGATGGGCGGTAAGGATTCGATTGTTGTGGATAGCGAAGCAGATTTAGCCGATGCAGCAACTGGTGTAATTGCCTCTGCTTTTGGTTTCCAGGGACAGAAATGCTCAGCCTGCTCAAGACTAATACTCGATGCTAAGGTCTACGATTCATTTTTGCCAATGATTACTGAAAAGGCAAAAGTAATAAAAGTCGGACCAACTAAAGATAATAATAATTATATGGGTCCGGTGATTAATGAAAAAGCGATGGAGAGTATCCTGGAATATATCGAGATTGGTAAAAAAGAAGGCAAGTTGTTATGTGGTGGCAATCGAGCATCGGGTAATGGTTATTTTATCCAGCCGACGATTATTGCTGATGTTGACCGCAATGCTAAGATTGCCCAGGAAGAGATATTTGGACCGGTTCTGGCAGTGATTAAAGCTAAGGATTATGATGATGCATTAGTGATTGCTAACAATACTGAATATGGACTGACCGGTGCGGTATATTCCAAGAATCGAGAAAAGATTGATAAGGCAAAGAAACTATTTCATGTTGGCAACCTCTATTTCAATCGCAAATGCACTGGTGCTTTGGTTGATGTTCATCCATTCGGTGGTTTCAATATGTCGGGTACTGATTCGAAAGCTGGCGGCAGAGATTATCTCCTGCTCTTTCTTCAGGCAAAATCGCTGTCGGAGAAGTTATAAATATGAAACCACAAGATTTCACAGATTTACACAAGATAAAGAATAAAAAAACAACCACCAAAGGCACTGAAATCGCTGAACTTATTCCCTGTGTATTTTAGTGGTTAATTGCTCTTTGGGTTTTATCTCGTGATAATCTTGTGTTAATCTCGTGGTTATTAATAGAATTGTGAGGTGAAATGAATCCGAAACGAAGAAAAGTTATAATAATGGGAGCCGCTGGTAGAGATTTTCACAATTTCAACACTTTTTTTCGAGACAATGAAGATTATGAAGTGGTTGCTTTTACCGCTTCTGCTCAGATTCCCAATATTGCTAATCGTGCCTATCCAAAAGAACTCGCTGGCAAGCTTTATCCAGAAGGCATTCCAATCTATCCAGAAACTGAAATTGGTGACCTGATTAAGAAAAATCGCGTTCATCTTGCAGTATTTTCTTATTCAGATGTTTCTTTCGATTATGTAATGGACCGTGGTTCAAGTGTATTAGCGGCTGGTGCTGATTTCTGGTTGATGGGACCGCGTTCAACCCAGATTAAGTCAAAACGACCGATTATCGCGGTCTGTGCGGTTAGAACCGGTGCTGGTAAGAGTCAAACAACAAGAAGAGTATGCGAAGTTTTAAAGGAAAAGAAAAAGACCTTTTGCGTAGTGCGTCATCCGATGCCTTATGGTGATTTGTTTAAACAAGAGGTGCAACGATTTAGAAAACTCGAGGATTTGGATAAGTATCAATGTACGATTGAGGAACGCGAAGAATATGAGCCTCATATCATGCGAGGAACTACAGTATTTGCCGGAGTTGACTATGGTAAGATATTAAATGAGGCAGAAAAGGATTTTGAAATTGTTGTTTGGGATGGTGGTAATAATGACTTTCCATTCTACAAAGCAGATTTATTGATCGTGGTTTGTGACCCGTTACGGGCTGGGCATGAAACGAGTTACCATCCTGGTTCGGCTCTGTTTCGATGTGCTAATGTATTAGTGATAAATAAAATGGATTCGGCAACCTCTGAGAGCGTTGCAATTGTAAAAAACAACATTCAAAAATATAATCCTACGACAATAGTGATTGAAGCTCATTCTGCCCTTTCGCTTTCCGACGAAACTTCAATTCGTGGCAAAAGGGTATTAATCGTTGAAGATGGACCAACTCTTACCCATGGTGAGATGAAATTTGGCGCGGGTACCGTTGCCGCACAAAGGTTTGGTGCCCAGGAGATTATTGAACCGATGCCTTTTGCGGTTGGTTCGATTCTGGATGCTTATGAACAGTATCCACATCTGAAACGGGTTTTGCCGGCGTTGGGGTATGGTACAGAACAGATAAAGGAACTTGAAGAGACAATAAATCAGGCTTCAGCCGATTTGGTGATTGCCGCTACCCCGGTTAACCTAACCAGGATTCTTAAAGTAAACAAACCAATGGTTAATGTCGAATACCGGTTAAAAGAGATATCACGACCCGATATCGAAGATGTGGTTACTGAATTTTTGAACAAAAAAACTTAGCACCTCTTGAGACTCTAAGCTAATTGTCGAATATTATTTTGACTAAAATCTTTTACGGTAAAAATAAAATGCCCGCCCTAAAGGGCGGGCATTTTTTTATTATCGATTAGTAATACCAGACGAGCCCGGCAGTTAGTTGATGAGTAGTTATGTTGAACCTCATCGTTTTCTGTTCGATTTCGTCGTAATCATACATCGTGTAATTAAAACCCATTACATGATTCAGGTCGACCGCAAAATGGTCGCTGACAAAGTATTCTAAACCAAGACCAAGCGGAATACCAAAACTCGTCATTTTGGGTTCTTTTTCCATACCAAAGCTGATACCTGCCTTAGCATAGAAGTTAGTCTTCTCATGAGCCATCAAGGCATAGGCTAATAGCAAATTAAGATTAAATTCATAGTTGCTCTCACTCTCATCGTTGGACATAGAGGTAAAAGAAAAAAGGAGGGCTGGTTCTAAAACAAGTTTTTCTCCCAAAGCGAATTTAGTTATCGCAGCATCAGGAATTCCTGATGAACCTACAGTCCAACCTATTCCCATTCCTAACTTTCCACTCATATCAACCGCGAACACGGTTGATAAAGCGAAAATTAAAAATAATGGTAATAATTTCTTCATCTATCCTCCTTTTGGAATAAAATTTTTGCATCGGTTATTTTTAAACCTACCTCCTTTCTTAAGCGAAGTTAAGGACTTGAACCTTAAACCTGCCGAGCCATTAACCTTATAAAAAACTATACATTACAATAAGAATTATCACGGAAATGTCAACCATAATTTTATGGTTGTTTAGGATTGAATGAAATGAAACAATTTACAAAACTCTAATTTTTGCTATAATAATTTACCTGACCGGTATCCAAAATTCGGTGTAGAAAGGAGGATAAGCAATTACAAAAGATAAGGAAAGATAAAAGAAAGGAGTATTGATGAAATATTTAATCCTAACATTAATAATTCTAAGTTTTGGATTACTAAATGCCGAAAAGGTTGATATTACACCATTAACCGGTAGAGTCATTTCAAATCAGCCAGATGGTTATGTTGGAACAAATCTGCCCACGACACCGGAACTTTCGGCAATGGCAAAGGATTTTGAATCGGCAATGGCAAGGCGAGATATTCGGACGGCAAAAATGATTGACCGACAGATGAGCAAAATTAGAGAGAACCTGATACCAAAAAGAGAAATAAGCCCGGCTGAATTAGGTAATCGGCAAGCCGGGTTTGTCAAACAAGGGTTTTCTGGTTCTCTACCTTTTCTCTGGGGTAATGATGTTCAAATCGATTCGAGTAACATTTGGGCATTCGGTGCTGCCGGCGATACGAATGGCACGATGTGGTGTGCGGTAGCGCTAAGACCAGAATCGACAATTCATGTTTTCCGCTCAACCGACCATGGTATTAATTGGAGCTACGTTTACTGGATGACCCATGGTTCTGATTTTAGAAAAGTTGAAGTGGTGGTCGGCAGTGGTGATTCTAACTATGTTTATGTCTTTTATATTAGAAGAACGGCTGGCGGTGATTTATGGTGCTTCCGAATAAAAACCGACCTGTCTGGACATAACTTCTATCCAGTTGCGGTTGGTCCCGACACCATCGACGATTTCTCGGTCTCTATCGACTATGTTGATTGGTATTATCTTTACTGCATCTATGCCAATGAGCACCGAACTGGTTTAACTAGTCATATCACAAGGTCCTTGGACATGGGGGCAACCTGGGAAACTCCGGTAGACTGGTGGAATGCCTGGGACCCATGCATTGCTTATGGTTCAGATGGTTCGGTCCATTGCTGCTGGCAATTCGCTGTAAGCCGAACTGCAATAGATTACCAACATAATCGTAACTATGGTAATCCAGCTTATTGGGAAGGATATGATAGAATTTACGACGGGAATGATACGGTTTGGAATCCGGTTCTAACTCAGGCAAATACGGAACCGGATACCGAAGCAGTCGTTTGGGGTTTATATACTCACAATTACAATAACACTGGAGATTGGGATGTTGATTATGGTTATAACCAAGCTGGAGGTAATCCTGGTCAATGGAATAGAGGTAATCATTTAAGCTGGACCAGTCAAGATGAATGGTATCCTGATATCAGACACTATTATGTTAGCCCAAATAGTTATGTCAACGCTTGCTATAATCTGGGTGGAACTGGTACAACTGATTCGACTGTGATATACTGGAGATGGGTCAATGCCCCGAGTCCGACAAACTGGTCTGACCCGGTTAAAGTGTCTGACCAGAGAGTGACGACAACGACCGAGGGCGCTAATCCAAAATTAGTCTATTCGCCCCATAGCCCAGGAACCGGCAGCGGTGTTGTTTTCGCTTACTGGGGACCAGAAGGCGTCTACTTTGATGCCAACTGGTTGAATATTGGCATAACTGAAAAGGAAAATAACCCAAAAATAACTCGACTCCTAAACTGTGAACCGAATCCGTTCCGAAATAAATTGATAATTAACTACTCAATACCATCCCTATCCAACGCCGAGTTGAAAATATTCGACATTGCAGGAAGAGAAGTAAAAAGTCTGGTTAGCCAGCGATTGCCTTATGGCAATTATTCAGTTAGCTGGGACGGAACTGACAATACCGGTAAAAAACAAGGCGCAGGAATCTACCTGATGAAACTGAAGGTTGATAACTCAGAAGCGGTCGAGAAATTAATTCTGACCAGATAAGTAAAATAATCATTAATTAGGGGCTGAAACAATTCAGCCCCTTTTGTTTTTAAATTT
>JAOUPE010000129.1 GCA_029880025.1 Caldifarciminota bacterium | reverse complement strand
AAGGCTTGCCGCTACCCCGGAAAACTCTGCCATCACATTGCCCAAATTGGTAAAAAATAAAGCCAATAAAAGGTAGAACGTAGACCTTAATCCGAATTTTTCCCGAATCAAATCCGAAAGCCCTTTGCCGGTCACCACACCCATTCTTGCGCTCATCTCCTGAATTATGATGAGAATGATTAGAATTGGAATCATTGACCAGAGCAGGCGATAGCCAAAATGGGCACCGGCAATCGAATAGGTTGAGATACCGCCGGCATCATTATCAACATTAGAAGTGATGAAACCTGGTCCAATCACTGCTAAAAAAGCCATCAGACCGGCGATAAATCCAGCCCGTTTAAAGAAATAATCCTGAACGCTCTTGATACCTTTCATAATTAAAACCGAATAAGACGAATGACAACTAATAACCCAAACATCACATTATCATCATTCGATAAATTCGATATCATTCGTAAAATTCGTTTCCAGTATTCTGTGTTCATAATCGTTTTGGTTTGCGCTTGGGACGAATTTTCCGCCGCCAGGCGAAAGCAATCACCCGTCCCAAAATATCGTCTTCAGTAATGATTCCTTGTACGATATGATTCCTATCTAAGACCGGAATGGTTGAACACTGATATTTATCCATCATATAAGCAACTTCTCTTAAGCTGGCATCAAGGTGAACAAAAATCGGTTTTGAAACCATGACTGAGGTTATTGGAATATCCGGAACTGCAGCGATGAGTCTTAATAGAGTAGTTGTGCCGACTAATTTATTGGCATCATCAACTACACAAAGATATTGCGGAATAAATTCGACATCCTTTGCCTTACCCTTGATTTTTTCCAGGGCTTGTGCTACAGTAAATTTATCGGTTAGAGCAATGTATTCGGTAGTCATGATACCACCAGCTGAATCGCTCGAATAACCAAGAAGGGTAGAAAGTTTTTTGGCACGATTACCTTCCATTAAATTCAACACATCATTCACGAGTTCCTTGGGCAGGTTTTCCAAAAGGTCAGTTGCTTCGTCGGGTGACATGTTCTCAATGATTTCAACAACCTCTTTTGTTTCAAGTTCTTCCAGAATCGAAACTCGATTGACCACATTTAAACTTTCAAAAATCTTAGCTTTGGTTTTAGCATCAAGCAAACGGAACAAAGCAACCCGGACATTTAAATCCAAGTCGAGCATCATCTCGCCTAAATCCGGGGCTGGAATCGATAATAGCTGTTCCCGAGCCAAGCTGGAACGTAGTGGAGTCGTGGTCTGTCCAACCGATAAGGTTTGGACAAATTTCCAACTGACCAGAGGTTCTTTCTTTAGATAATTTGAATTGGGGGCAAATATTTTAAACCAGAAATCAATCAACTTTTCCCAACCCAGACGACGGACAATACCCCGTAAGCCAATATCAACATGTGCCAGGCGCAATTCATGGTCAACTCTTAATAGATGGATATCATTAACTCGAATCACTTTCTGGTTAAAAGTATCAACCACCTGCTGGTCTAAGATGTCACGTCTTAAACTGAATTCAGAATTAAAGGGTTGAAGGGTGAAATTGATTTCCGAAGCTTTAATTTTAAGTCGGAACGGGTCACCGATTGTATTTATTTTGTCCCAGGAGATTTTGGCAAATTTTGCTTTTAAACTTCCTTCTTTGATTGTAATGCCACTGGCTAAAGGATAATTTTCTTCGGGTTTTCCGATAGTTAAATCAAAGACTTTACCGACAAGCCGGTTGTCAATATCGACCACCGGTTTACCGACATAGTCCGAAAAGTATACGAAGACCTGAACTTTCGACATTTCTTATAACGAATTAATCAAATGATACCGAATGTAACGAATATTCTTTACATTCGTTTGCCGCTATGATATTAAAAGGATTAGATATGTCAACCTAAAAAGAAGTTGACTTTTATGAAAATCTAAGGTATATTCACTAAGCAATGAAGGAGTCTGATATTGAAGCCCTGGATGTCAAAATTGGAATATCGGTTCACCGTCTCTTGCTGTTCAAACAGCGGTTGGCTGAGATTTTAAACCGTTATGAAACAAAAGAACCAGATGAAATCAAGAAGAAAATTGAAAGGAGAGAAATTCCCTCTCATCCTTCTTACGAAGATTACCTGGATGCTCTTGCTTGTAAACTTGAACTAAAGAGTCTGTGGACAAAACTTGAAATCGATATCAATAATCTGAAAGCAATTGCCATTTGATCGAAGAACGACTACAAAAATTTGCCCAAATTGTTAAAGAAGAATTTTCTGATGTAATTAAATCTGAACCATTAATAATTGAAACAAGACTCAGAATACATTTGATTGATGGTTCTTGCATTGATATCCGATACCCAATAGATAGCGACTGTTCTTTTCATTGGGAAAGGGAGATATAATTCGGGTGAATACCGCCCCTGACCATCCAGAAATCAAAACCTTTCCAAGACATATTCATAAGGACGAAAATGTTTTAGAAGATACAATTACGGATTTAAGTTTATCACCGGAAGAAAATCTGCGACGCTTTTTGAACTTTGTAAAAGTAAACATAACGAAAAAGTGATGAAGGAGATGCTTTCTTGAAATAGTAAGATATCGAAAGGAATGGGCGGGATGAATTCCCGCCCATTTTATTTACTTTCTGTATGTAGTTTGTCTTATTTTTTCTTTGTCGTTCGAAAGTATTTTATGTCGTTGATTGAGCCAGTGCGTTGCTTGGCTGGTTTTAGAACGGCTTCAACTCGCATGCCGATACATAAATCATCCATTTTACATTCACCGAGTCGGTGCATCAGATTAGTCGAAGCACCATCTAGGTTGATTAATCCGACGATTTCTGGTTTAGGTAAAGGATTACCATCAACATCAATATAGACATAGGTAAAAGAATTAAGCGTACCGACTAATCCAACAATAACCGTCTTGTCTAATTTTTCGAAACACCGCTCGCAATACATCTTGGGTGGGACATAGACATAATCGCATTTATCACAACGAGAACCGATGATTTTACCTTTATCTTTAAGTGTGCGGAAGAATTTTTCACCAGCGATTCCCATCGTATAAAGACTTTCAACCGGTAAATCGCCATACCAGGGTTTGGCTTCGGCTGGTTTTGTGATTCTGGTTTTGAATGCCATGGTCGCTCCTTATCTTATTGGTTTCCAGTATTTAATATCGGTAATTGCGCCAGTTCGTTCATTCTCTGGTTTCCAGACAGCTTTCACCCGCATTCCTCTTGTCACTTTTTTCGGGTCAACCTCAGAAATCAGATGCATAATGCCCATTCCAGAAGATGCGCCGTCAATCTCAATTACCGCAGGAATCAGGGGGTCTTTTAGCCGTTCCATATTCCAGGCAACATAACAAAGTGAAAAGGTATTTACCGTTCCAGTATCTTTTAAATAAACCCATTCGTCCATCGGTTTAAAACACCATTCGCAAAAGATTCTCGGTGGCACAACGGTTCGATTGCACTTATGGCATTTGATACCAGTGATTTTGCCATTCTTGAGTTCTCTTAAGTATCGTCCAATCGCAATTCCCTGGTCCCAACCATATTTGGCATTGGCAGTCCATCTTTCGACCAGGACTTTCTTTTGCTTAAAGTCCTGACTGGAGAGTCCAGTTCCCATTAAATCTTTTGATTTCAACATTTCAACCTCCTCAGATTCCTAAGACGATAACGGTCCCAACTTGCATTAAGTCGCCCCAAGCTTGAGCCAAGCCGTGTTTTGCCTTGCGTGCAATCTGTCGTTTACCTGCTTCGCCTCGTAACTGCCAGAATATTTCGGCTACTTTCATCAAACCGGCTGCCGCAATTGGATTTCCTACACCAAGTAAACCACCGGACGGACAAATCGGTAATTCGCCATCGCGTTGTGTTTTTCCTTCAGCCGTAATAATCGGTGCTTCACCACGTTCGCACAGCATTAAACCTTCCATATGATGCAGTTCTTTATAGTCAAACGGGTCATAGGGTTCTGCTACATGTATCTCATGAGCCGGGTCAGTGATTCCAGCCATCCTGTAAGCCATTCTTGCTGCAACCTCAACATAACGAGGATAGCACAAATCACGATTGGTCCAATAAGCGGTATCCAATGCCCAGCCGACACCTTCCACCCAGACCGGTTTACTGGTAACTCGTCGTGCTACATGTTCATTTGCCATCACTAATGCTACCGCACCGTCAGAGACCGGGCTGACATCAAGTCTTTGCACAGGCCAGGCAAGAACTTCTGAATTTAAAATATCTTCAATCGTATATTGCTCAGGAATCTGGGCGGCTGGATGGTCTAAAGCATTCTTCTTATTCTTTACTGCAACTCGAGCAATGTCTTCTTTATTAAAACCGTAAGTTGTCATATAGCGGTTCATCTCTAAGGCAAATATCCAGAGCAGATTCGGTTTCAGCGGTCTTTCCGTAGTATGGTCAAAGATGGTTAAAAATGCACCTTGAGGGTGGGGTTGATAAGACGACATCTTTTCTTCACACACAACCAGGCAAGTATCAAAATGACCAGAAGCAAGGTGATACCAGCCATGAATCGGACAAAAGACACCGGTTCCACCACCAACATAAGAACGCATATAAGGTTTGCCCCAGGCACCAGCACCGTCAGCAAGATATTCGCCTTTCATATGCACACCGTCAAAAGTATCCGGAGCTGTACCGAGGACAACACAGTCAATCTGGTCCAAGGTCATGCCACAAGAATCCAAAGCCGCTTTGGCTGCCTCCCATGCTAGTTCTTTTCCGGTCTCCTGTGCCCGTCGCACAAATTTGGTCATTCCCGCACCAACAACTGCAACTCTTCTACCCATTGTTTCCTCCTTCAGTTTGAAAGTATCGCAACCGCACCCGAGGTGGTCGGTAGACCGCGCCAGCCTTGAACTAATGCCGTATTCGCATTCTTCACTTGTAATGTTCCAGCTTCGCTGCGTAACTGTTTCACTGCCATATAAACCCGTGCTAAACCCGAGGCATCTAAAAGATGTCCCATGCCTAATGAACCACCCGAAGGATTTACCGGAAATTCACCATTAAGTTGAGTAACACCAGTATCGATCCAGGTTCCCATTTCACATTCGCAGCCCAGTTTCATTGCAGCAAGGTGTTGAAGTTCTTTATAGGAGAAGGTGTCATCTATTTCAGCAAAGTCAATTTCATTTATCGGTTGTTTAATGCCTGCCATCTTATATGCCATTTCGGCTGCTTTTTCGCAATAGCTCGCTTTTGCCCAATCTCTGCTTTCCAAGGTCGGCGTG
>JAOUPE010000128.1 GCA_029880025.1 Caldifarciminota bacterium | reverse complement strand
TGCTTTCTTTTCCAAAAACGAATAATTTCCCCAAAACACCTTTAAGTTTCTAAGGGTATGAATCGAAAATTAAAAGAGACTTTTGCCGGATTAGTCTATCTGCTACCAGCTCTAATTCTTTTAGCCGCCTTCCGATTCCTGCCGATTTTATTTTCGGTGCGGATAAGTCTATATGACTGGGGAATGGCTGGACCCAAAAAATTCATTGGCTTAGAAAATTACGCTGAGGTTTTGACCGACCCGGTATTTTGGAAGTCTTTATTGCACACTGGTTGGTATGTCTTCTTTTCGGTCCCCTTAATGCTTTTCATCGCTTTATTCATTGCTTTGCTGCTAAACACCAGGATAAAAGGTTTGGGAATTTATCGGACGGTCTATTATCTGCCCGTGGTGACTTCGATCGTTGCGGTTTCGATAGTCTGGAAATGGATTTTGCATCCAGAACGTGGATTATTAAATTATTTGCTTTCGTTTATCGGTGTTCACGGCATAGGTTGGCTCGAAGACCCAAGAGGTCTTTTTGCCATTATCTTTGCGCCCTTAGGAATAAAATTACCTGAGGTGTTAACCGGGCCTTCGATTGCAATGGTTGCTTTAATCATCATGTCGGTCTGGAAAGGGATAGGTTACAATGTTGTTATTTACTTAGCCGGATTACAAAATATTCCTGCGCAATATTACGAAGCGGCTAAGATTGATGGTGCGGGCAGGCTGGCAACGTTTCGTAATGTCACCTGGCCATTAATTTCGCCGACGACTTTTTATATTCTGATTATTAGTACCATCGTGACATTCGAAACCTTTGCCCAAGTCTGGATTATGACCGGACCACCTCCCGGCGGTCCATTGGGAACCACTAAAGTTGTGATGTATTATTTCTATGAACAGTCTTTTGAACTGTGGCGGTTGGGTTATGGGGCAGCGATTGCATTTTTCGCCTTCCTAATCATACTGGCTTTGACCATTTTCCAAAAGACTTACTTGGAGCGAAGAGTTCACTATGCCTAAACCTAATTTTAAACTGACCCCGGTTCATTTGATTCTGGTCGGCGGTGGAATTTTTATGCTGATGCCCTTTGGCTGGATGGTTTTAACCTCGCTGAAGACTCCGTTAGAGGCTTTACGCTTTCCGCCAACCTGGCTGCCTGAAATTTGGCGGTTTTCAAATTATCGAGAAGTTTTTCAAGAAATTTCATATCTCCGTTATTTTATGAACACGGTATTTATTACTGCCGTAACATTACTCGGTGTCTTCTTTACCGGAATTCTTGCCGCTTATGCCTTTGCCCGAATCGAATTCTGGGGAAGAGAGGTTCTTTTTATGATATTTTTAGCCCTGATGATGATTCCTTTGCCGGTGTATCTGGTTCCATCTTATATGATTCTATTTAATTTGGGTTGGATTGATACTTACTGGGCAATGATTGTGCCCTGGATGGTCAATATCTTTTCAATCTTCATGTTGCGACAGCATATCAAGACCCTGCCTCAGGATTTATTCGATGCGGCTAAGATTGATGGCTGTAGTAGATTCGGCACGCTATGGCGAATTGTTGTGCCCCTTTCTAAGGCGCCTTTAATCACGATTGGGGTTTTTAATATCATCTCGAGTTGGAATTCGTTCTTCTGGCCTCTGATTGTGACCCACAGCGATGCGATCAGACCGATTCAGGTTGGTTTAGCCTATTTTTCTCGGGAGCAGTCGAGCAATTATACCCTGCTTATGGCAGCCTCGACCCTTACCATTCTACCTTTGGTAATCCTCTTCTTCTTTGCCCAGCGCCATATAATTCAATCCTATATCCGAACTGGATTAAAAGAATAAGAGCCTGAATTGATAAATGCCCGTATTTCTAAAAACATTGGATTTGGGAAAATCTTACTCAAATTAACTCTTAAATAATTCAAGAAATCTTATTCGACGAATACCGATTCGATCCGTTCCAATGCCCAATCCAGTTCCTCTTTACTGACGACTAACGGCGGAGCAAATCTCACAACCTGCTGATGGGTTTCCTTAGCCAAAATCCCTTTTTTCATCAGGCGTTCGCAGAAAGGCCGAGCCGGTCCGGATGATTCCTTTAATTCGACACCAATTAATAGACCGCGACCTCTGATTTCTTTGAAATGGCGCGATTTTATCTGTCTTAATTTTTCAATGAAATAAACACCATTTTCAAATGCCCGACGGGGCAATTGTTCTTCAACAATCACTTCCAGTGCTGCCTTACCAATCGCACAGGCTAAAGGATTACCGCCAAAAGTGCTGCCATGGTCGCCCGGTCGAAATACCGACATAATTTCAGTAGAAGCGAGCATACCAGAAACCGGGATACAACCACCGCCTAATGCTTTGCCAATAATCAGAATGTCCGGTTTGATATTATCATATTCATAACAGAACATTTTACCGGTTCTACCCAGACCGGTCTGGATTTCATCGAGCATGAGCAGAACCTTATTAGCCTGACAAATTTCTTGGGCCTGGGCAAGAAAACCTGGTTTTGGGACAATGACCCCGGCTTCACCCTGAATCGGTTCAACTAAAAAACCAACCGTATTTGGGAAAATTGCTTGTTGTAAAGCTTCGATGTTATCATAGGGGATAATCCGAAAGCCAGTTGAGAATGGACCAAAATCTTCTCGGTATTGGGGCTCAGAGGAAAAACCAACGATGGTAGTGGTCCGACCATGAAAATTATTTTCACAAACTATAATCTCGGCTTTATCCTTTTCCACCCCTTTCTTTTGATAACCCCATTTGCGGGCTGCTTTGATTGCAGTTTCGACTGCTTCGGCGCCGGTATTCATTAAGAGAACCTGCTCTTGACCAGCCAGCCCGCAAAGATACTGGCAAAATGGTCCGAACTGGTCATTGTGAAAAGCACGAGAAGTGAGGGTCAAACGGTCAAGCTGTTTTTTTAAGTTCCGGATGATTTTAGGATGACGATGCCCTTGATTTAAGGCTGAATAACTGGACAGCATGTCCATATATCGATTTCCTTCGACATCATAAACCCAAACGCCTTTGCCGCGGGCTAAAACAACCGGTAAAGGCAGGTAGTTTTTGGCACTGTATTTTTCAACCAGTAACAATAATTCCTCGGCCGTCACTTTTTCTGCTCCTTTCGTTTATTATATTAGCTTCAAATCAACGCTCATTTTTGCTTTTAAGGTTCTTATTTTCAGCACCTTTCGAAATCGGACGACGGGATTTCTTAAAAATTGATTGATTTCATGACAAGTGCTGATGAAATTAATCTTCAATATTGCATTTTAATAATTATCAGAAGCATAATGAAATATTACCAATTGTCAACACAGTCATATTTTATTTTTATGACTTCATAGGTATGGAACTTAAATCATCGATGAAAATTTTATTTTTTAAGTTAGAAAATTCGGTTAATTGTTGATGGATGGGTTTGAATAATTAAAGAGAAAACTTAAGATTCTTTTTTTATTAAGCTTTTAATTCGGTCCAGCAGGATTTTTGGCTCAAATGGTTTAGGGATATAGGCATCGGCACCACATTCATATCCTCTTTTTTCATCATCAGGATTGGTTCTGGCTGTGAACATGATTACCGGAATGTGCCGAAATTGGTCGTTGAACTTTAATAGGCGGCAAACCGTATAGCCATCAATTTTGGGCAGCATAAGGTCGAGAATTATTAAATCCGGCATAAAAGTGCGAACCATCGCTAAAGCACTATAACCATCCTCGGCAGTTTCGACCTGGTAATTATTCTCTTCGAGTCGAAATTTTACCAATTCTAAAACGTTTAGTTCATCTTCGATTACTAAAATTTTTTGGCGAGTAGTCTTTTCGGCAGTTTCGGGCATTAACTTGGTTTTAGATTAGTCGGCAAGAGAAAAGAAAAGGTGCTGCCTTTGCCCAATACACTGGTAACCCAGATTTTGCCTTTGTGTAGCTCGACCGTGTTTCGAGCAATGGTTAAACCTAAACCAATACCAGTTACACCAGCTCCCCGGGTAGGCTCGATTCGTTCAAATTTCTCGAATATCCGTGTTTGGTTTTGCGGTGCAATTCCCGGGCCAGTATCAGAAATAGTAATCATGATATAATCATCCTGGGCGGGGAGTCGTTTTGCTTTGACAATCGGTGCGTTGCGATGCACCTTTTCGGCGGTGATGGTTACCGTACCGCCCTTGGGCGTGAACTTGATTGCATTGTCAAGAATATTGCTGAATAAATGGAAAATGCGGTCATTATCGCCCATGGTTGACGGTAAATTCTTTGGGATATTCTTGACAACTTTAATTTTTTTCTTTTCGGAGAGGACCTCTAAGCTTTCAACCGCCGTGTCGATTAAAAGCGGGATTTTAATTGATTCGAGTTTCATCTTTAATTTGCCTGATTCGATACGAGAAACTTCCACCAGGTTGTCAATCATTCGATGAAGTCGACCAATTTCTTGTTTCGCAATGTTAATAAACCGGACTGGCACTTCCGGTGATTTGCTTGCCATAGCAGTCGAGAGTAATGATACAGCTTCTTTAATTGCAGTTAGCGGGGTTCGAAGTTCATGGGAAACCATTGTGATGAAATCGGTCTTCATATGCTCGAGTTCTTTGATTTGAGTAATATCACGGAAGAAACAGATTAAATTTTTCCCTTCATCGTGACGCATCGGAACGACCCGCAGTTCGGTATCAATTTCTCTTTTGAGTTTAGTGGTTATTTTAACTGCGTGATGTAGCGGCATAATTACGGTTTGCGGGGAATGAATAATTTTTTCGATTTTTTTTCGGTCATGATGGGCAATAATATTTTCGAAGCCGATTGACTTTAATTCCGCCGCACTATAGCCAGTGATTTCTTCCATTCGACGATTCACAAATCGTAATCTGTGATTCTCAAGAATGCAAATTCCGTCGATTGAATTTTCGATTATTTCTTGCCACTGGTCGGGCTGCATTTTAGTCGGAGGATCTGACTTTTTTTCTTTTTCGATCGGGCTAACCAAGAAAACTTTACCAATAGCTTTTTCCCCATCTTTCAACGGAAAAATATGCAATTCTACCGATATCGGACCATTTGGGGTCTTAAGGAGTGTTTCGAGGCTGGTGGTTTGTTGTTTGCTGCTACGAAGATATTCCTCAATCCATTTTACTTCGTTGGGCAGAATCAGTTCATGCCAGGTCTTCCCAATCAGTTCTAATGGCATCCGATTACCAGCAAGTTTGGCAATCTGTTTATTGGCAAATATGATATTGCCCTTATCATCCTCTACCCAAATACCTTGAGGTAAATTCTCTACCAGATACTGATAATAATTAAACGACAATTCAAT
>JAOUPE010000127.1 GCA_029880025.1 Caldifarciminota bacterium | reverse complement strand
AAGCCCACGAGATTTTGTTCGCCGATATATAAAAATTCCGACCAAGCTAACTTACCCCAAGCCATACCAATTTCCATTCCCGGACGAATCAGAAACCAGGAAGCCAAAGGGATTATTCGTTCTGCGGCAAAGTCGATTTTTAGAAAATCGTTGCTGGCGTTAAGTCTTTTACTGGCTAAAATAGCCGCAAGATGATAGGTCCGTCCACGCGTAGGGAGAAACAAGTTATCGAAATTGTTGAATTCCAGTTGAAAAGTTGGTCCAATTATCCACTCGCTTTTCGGTATCGTATCAAAAATTGGTAGCGGCGGCATACGGTATGATGCCTGGTAAGCGGTCATGCCAACATTGAAGAAAGCATCATAGCCTAAAATATAACCAGCTTCGGCAACACCACCCCGAGTTTCGATATTGTAATCTGCCTGCCATTTACCATTTAAATAATAAGAACGGTCAAGCGAACGCAAAAATCCGTCAAGACGATAACCAAAGGGCAAACGGAAAAGCCGAGTACCGGTCAGCCCTAATCGGTATTCATTTGGGTTGCCCCAGTGGATGACACCCCTTACCCCTGCGCCTGAACCCCATAAATTACCTTGTCCAAGCTCGATTCCCATTAAAATATTATTTATGTTGTCATAACGAATTCCTAAAGAATAGAATCCATAGGCTCGTTCTTTGAGTTCAATAATTACATCAACCGAATCGAATCTATCGAATTCGAGTCGATAGTTTACATCTTGGAAGAGACCGGTATCAAAAAGGCGATTTAGGTCATCGATTAATCGACGGAATATAAGATAATTTCCGGGTCGAGTCTGAATCTCATTTCTGGCTAATCTTTCACGTGTTACGTGCAAACCTTCAAATCGCACCGAACGGATAACTGACAATGCCCTTTGCTTAATTTGATTTTTGTGAGCTATTGGTTTACGACCTGCCAATTTCTCATAGATTTCGGGCAGGGCGGCACGTGCTGCTTGTTCGCCGGCAGTAATAAGTTCACGAGCTCGGGCAAAATCAGAATGGCGAAACGGGTCAACATTGGGTTCAATCAGCACATCGGCTAATTGCATTTGCTGGTTCAGATTCTCGATACAGGTGACATCCATACTTCGTGAAACGATATCGATTAATGAAACTCCAGTTTCAGGATTATGTTTCATTGTTAAGACGGCAATGATGAAATCGGGCTTAAAGCCAAACAATGGATCAACCGGCAGATATTGCTGCACACCACCATCTACCAGTTCTTGGTTACCAAGTGCTTCCGGAGCAAAAATTCCAGGTATTGCAATACTGGCACGAATCGCCTGTGAAATTCTTCCTTGCGCCATAACTTTCTTTTGACCGGTAATCAAATCTACTGCCACTGCTCGATAGGGTATTGGCAAACTGTCAAAATTGTAATAGGTGTTATATTCGATTTCTGATAAAAGATTCATTAAAAGAAACTCAACGTTCTGCAAAGGTATTAATCCGCTGGGCAGGGCAGGAGAAAAGTTGCGATGTCGCAATTGAAAGATATAATTTTGATTCTGTTGGCGTTCGGTTAGATATTGAGCACCGAACGATGGATTAGAACTGAAAAGCAATGACCAGTCAGCATTGACTGCAATGCTTTCCATTTCAGCCGTAATGTAACCAGCCGCATAAACCCCGGCGACCATTGAACCCATGCTGTTTCCTGAAATGTATGATATTGGTATGCCGTTCTCTTCTAATACTTTTAAGACTCCAATATGAGCAAATCCTAAAGCCGCACCACCCGAAAGCGCCAATCCGATTCGAACCGGAGGAGAATCTACCACTACCGGTGTCGAATAAGCAATTAGAGCCAGTAAGGCGGTAGAAAGAACGAAAAATTTCATCGAATTATTTTAAGGAATAAAAGAAAAAAGTAAATAAGAGGCTTTCAAGATTTTGAATGGATTACATTCAAAGAAACGAATTAATTCAACACTGAAACCACTGAAAGACACTGAATCTTTGGGAAAACACCTAAATCATTTCGGTGCATTTCGGTTTCTTCAGTGCGATTCGGTGTTAATTTCTTCGGTCGATTTAATTCAGAATTGATAGCGGACACCAAAGAAAACTTCTTTGATATCCTCTAAAGGCTTGAATGCAGAATTTGCTTTACCGCCAAAGACCAAACCACCAATATCAAACTGTAAACCACTGATTGGCATCCAGCGTACTAAAGGCAGAAAACCATATGAGCCTTTTTTAACATCAATGATTCCTCCTGCCCGTAGCAATAAACGGTCATCAAATAATCTGCGTTCCAGGGTTCCTAAAATGAAGTTATAATCCGATTTAGGATCCGTCATTGCTAAAGGAAATGGACCGCGCAAGAATTGTAGGTTTGTATAAAAACCGCTAAACGAATAGTCGGCACCAGCAATGAAAGTTAATTTGTCTTTTGGCAAAGAATCATTGTAAAATGAATAACCTGCCTCTGCCCAAATGCCAATTCCCAAAAGATTCGTTGCAATATCGCCCCCGACAATTGTTTGTCGCGGATAACGCTCTTGTAAAACAAAATCGAGGGTAAATGCTTCAGGATTAATTGTGGTAATTGGTGTGGCATAGGGCAAAAAGTCATAACCACGGAATAAACTAGCTGATACATCAAATATCGAAAAATGAGTTTTTATTCTACCACCATAAGACATAGCCTTGAGGGTATTTTTTGGTAACTGAAAATCTTCACTTACTGTGATTGTATAATTAGACGCAATGGTTTGGGCAGTAAGCGAATCTATTCCTTGGCTGATGAAGGATGCAATCAATCCTCGACGTAACAGTTCAGTAGCAGGCAGGTTCTCAATCCAGAACCAACTTTTTGGTGGAACCATTGCCGATTCAAAAACTGGTTTGGCAACAAGTTCTAAACCAACCCAGGGAATTGGCATATATTCAGTATGGATCAGCCAGGCTGGTCTTTTTGCATCCCAGACGATTGGGTCAGAATAATCGGGCGCCACAATATTATTTGTCGGATTAATCGCATCGGCGGTTCCCCAGTGAATTAACTGCCGCCCGGCACTAAAACTCAATCCGGGCAGAACTTCATAAAGCTGAAAATAAGCCTCGCTTAACATAACATCAACCGGTTCAAACAATGAAGGTTCGTCCAGTTGATTGGTTGAGGTTAGTTTGGGAAACCCTTTAGTTCTGATTTCTACCTCAATTTTGCTGTCAAATTTTCTGCTCCTTAATGGCAGGAAGCCGAGATTAACTCTGGTTTCAAACCAGCTGATTGCTGCGCTGTTTAAAGCATTGGCACGCAGATGTAATTTACTCTTAAAATCAGCCTGAAAAGAACTTTTGGCAAAGACGAAACAGAATGTTAAAATCAAAAGGAAGAAAGCAGTTGCAAATTTTCGATTTTTGAATTTAGATGTTTGGTTCTCATTCATCATCCGCCTCGTTTCATATTAGATTCGGTGAACATATTGTCTTTGATTCCGGTGTTGAGCTGAAATTCGGTGACCTTGATTTCGGTTCTGCTGTTCTTGGTCAAATCTTGCAGCTGAATCAATTTTGGAATCCAGACCGAACCCTCTTGGACAAAATCATTAAAAATCACTCGTTTGATTATTTCACCGTTTTTATCAAGCTTTTCCAGTTGTAAAGGCAGAAAATTTTCCTTTTCCACCCATAACTTACTATGTTGGTTTGGGTTATTAGCTTCGGAAAGGGTGAGTAGATATGTCGGTTTTTCCTTAAAGGTTACTTTCTCTACCTTTTCTACTTTATCATCCAGAGCATAAGAGATATTGGTCATCTCTTTATAGGAAAAATCCGAGCCGCCAAAACTTTGGTTCACCATGCTGCCCGAAATTCGGCGGACCCGAGCCTGCGCTGGCAGGTATATCCACATATTTTCCGAAGAAGTGGTCATAAAGGTCACGCCGCGCAATTCTGCGGGCGACGTAAAAGTTACTAGTATCTTTTTGTCCCCTTTAGTCATTAAATCCATGGTTCGAGTTTGGATTCGACCATTCCGGTCAGTGATTGTCATTGTGGCTAAAACCTGGCGATCTTTGGCAACAGTTGCCTTTTTCATTTGGTCTAAAATCTCTTTACCACTCAGCGCACTTTCAGTTGCCCCGACTGATATCGCGCTCAGAATGATGCTCATCAGTGTATTCTTCACGTTTTCCTCCTATCATTTTTTAAAACCAATTAAAATATGATTACGAAGAGAATTTAATGATGACAACGCTATGTTATCTTCTTTCTTTTGTTTGATTTCTTTATGGTTCGATTTCTTCCGCCCTGCTCGCCAGCTTAGTATTGCGGCAAGTAACGTCAGCGCACCGACACTGGAGTAAACCATCGTTTCGGCAATAAGAATGCCGAAAGTTTGAATGATGAGAAATGATGAGAACATCAGCACAGCAAATCCTAATCCAACCGAAAGGGCATTGGTTAATATCGGCGGACCGACCGAAGACAGGGTCTGGCGCAAAATTTCGGCACCTTTAAAGCCATTTTCCTGCTCCTCACGGAACCGAGCAATCAGGTGACAAGCATAATCGATACCGATACCGATTGCGATTGAACCAAGGGTAGATGTTACCACATCTTGTCGAATTCCCAATAGTCCCATTAACCCATAATTCAAGGTAAGAGTTAGCCCAATCGGGGTCAACGCTGCTGCGCCCAAAAACACTGATTTAAAAAAAACCGCAACCAGAACGAATACAGCAACCAAGGCGGTAATCAAAGTGATTAGCTGGCTCAGTTGAATGTTCTTATGTAAGCGGTCGATTGCCATTGGCATACCCCCAACTTTAATATTTGTCTTTATATCAAAGTGCTTGGTGATTAACTGGTTAATCTTCTTAAGGGCAATTTTAATTCGTTGGCTTTCTTCACTATCAAATCGTGCTGTCATACGAGCAAGTTTATAGTCTGAGGTTACGAAATCAGTCAAAAAATCGGAGTCGGAAAAAGATAAAAGCAGCAGATATTGAGCAACCGCCTGGTGTGTCTCCGGTAAACGGTCAAATTCGCTTTTTCCGCCGTTAAAAGCTTGGTTAGTAGAACGCAGAACATCAACCAGAGAGAAGGTATGGGTAATATGTGGCACTTTGCTCAATTCGGTTTCGAATCCTTCAATCCGTTTTAGCAGGGCAGGGTCCTGGATATCGCCCTCAATCAGAAATTCGAATTGCAGCTCACCGCCAAACCTTTCGTTGATAATCTGCACCGCTCGAGTCGGTTTAGAATTGGGTTTAAAATATTTTACAAAATCCGTCTCCGGGTAAACTCGTGGAATAAATATCGCGGCAACCAACACCAGGACAATTGC
>JAOUPE010000126.1 GCA_029880025.1 Caldifarciminota bacterium | reverse complement strand
ACCTCACGGCACAGGATAAAGAAAACTACAACATGAGTAAGGGGGTCTGCCTGGTTCATGAAGTGTTTGTATTGTTTGGGGCTTTCCATTCGAAAACGAGAAATCTACCCGGTTCAATCAACCGTTGGTTCAACATCCGCGATTTCAGTAAGCCACGATTGCAAATGCTCGTTCCGCGTGAACATTTTAAAAGCATTTGCCGCATCACGTTGCAGCCAAACTGAGTGATACAAAATTTTGTCCATAGCACCTCCTCTTCATGTAATTGCAGAAATCCAGGTAGAATTAGAGTTTTGGTTCGATAACTCAATTTTGATTTTTCTGGATATCCTCTACTCGTCTCACTCCCCAACCGCTAAAAGGTCACTTACTTTTAGTGCTATGGTCTAATTTTTCTGATTACCTCTTTTGCGAAACCGCGCGCCCGCTCCAGTCGTTCGGTATCAAGTTTTCCCTGGCAGTTAAAAAAGCCTGCTAAATCTGCTCCAGTTGCTGCCTTTTTGCATTTTGCTAACCACTTCTGAAGAGCTTTAGAATCTTCACGTGTAGCATGGGTAACAAACAGAGCGATTTTCTTGCCCTGAACCTGTTTCTCTAAAAAATTCTTTGCTGGTTTTGCCGGTCCGCCGTAATGTATTGGAAAGCCTATAAAAGCAAAGTCATAGCCTTTGAGACTATCTACATCTTTTAGCTCTTTGATATCTTTTTTTGCTTGGATTTCTTGGAAAACAGCCTCAGCGACCTTCTTGGTATTTCCGGTCTGAGACATATATACAACTACAACCTTCATAGTCTACCACATGTGAAGTATAGTATGTTAGTTCTTATTGTCAATAATACGATTTTCATTAAAAATAATCTTACCGGAATAAAGTCATATAATCATCATTCGGTTAATTAGCAGTTTTACTTTAAGGTGAGTATTCAATAGAACTTACGAATCAAGGAAATATACAGGTTTTTAAATACAATTAAAATAGGGGCAATCTACGGGGTCGCCTCCTAAGCTGCCCTATTGATTATGCACTATCAACTTGTGACTTATTACTTAGAATTTATTTGTGAGGGCTGCTGCCTTTAAAATCGAAATCCTAATTACGAAATCCGACTGCGTTGGACGGAGCCGACTTCGTCGGACAAAGTCCGAAACAAATACAAAATCCTAAGTTCAAATTTAAAACAGTTTAGGATTTGGGTCATTTAGATTTAGTGATTGTTTCGTATTTAATGCTTCGAATTCGATATTTCCTACTTAGACTCTGTGCCTTCAGTGTCCTCTGTTGTTAAGTTTTTGAGCTTTATATTCAGGGTCTTTTTACGAAGTGGGCTAAGTCAGTCGTCCTTCGTCTTCTCGTCTCTCATCTCACGTGCTATCATTCGCCCAGCTTCTATGTAAATTGAAAGTGAATTTTAAAGACCTACCCATGTTTGGTTAGAACCGAACGATGTATTTGCACACTTTATCGCCCTTGCCTTTGGCTTGGATAAGTTGAACTTTTATTGGTATGCCTAAAGCTTGCTCGAAAACTGCCTTGACCCAACCCAAAGAACATCGACAAAATGTCGGAGATTTCTCAACTAAACTAGCTCTTACTAAAGGACAGCCACATTCCTGACAAACCGAATAAATAATTTTTCCTTTTCTCATCCACTCCCCACACCAAAAGCCCTTTTGTTGATTGAGTCTGTCTAATAATTCATCGATATCCTTTGTCTTACGTTGAAGTTTTTTGACCTTCTCAATACTTTTGTAATGCCGAGCACAAGCCCTACCACAGTATTCCATTAAGCGTGTTTTTGTTTTCTCATCAATTTCTTTATCCAACCCAGCCATCAACGCTCTGACCCATTTTTTCAATAGTTCTAATTCCGTCATAGCTTAACCTCTTTCGTCAATTCGGATTTTCCGAGATAAATCAATATTTTCTATAAAATGCTATTCTATTTATTTTTGTTTCTCTTTTCTATATCTTGATATTCTTCCTGCGAATAATTATAAATTATTTGTTTATAGAATCCTGCAGCTGGTTCAATTTTCTTCAATTCATCAACTTTTGTAAAAAGATTAAGAGTAGAATCAGACATTATTCGATTAATTCTAAGGGCGTATTCTTTGTATGTTCCGAAACTCCCATAAAGTGTTCCGCCTCGCTTAAGTTTCTCTTCGTTTGATTTTATATACCTTTCGATCGATTCTTTTCGCCATCTAATTTTTTCAACCTTATCCTTGGGTTTAAGAAAAGACCATTCATTTGGATTATAAGGTTCAAAAGTGAAGCCTGTTTTAATTGTAGTGTCACCATCTGGTCTTTTACTGATTATCGTGCCAGTCACAGCATCTGAGCCTAAAGGTCCAATTAACAAAAGAATAATTATAAAGATGATTGCTACTTTTGTTTTTTTAATGTATTGCATTGTTACTCCTTAAAAAATCATAGCTTTCTTACTAAGGTGCGGCGCAGAGTTTTGTAACCTCTTTTTTCATAGAACCCAAGCGGTCCTTGTTTAAATTCCCAGATGTCAAGCCGCATCTCAATAGCACCTTTCTCTTTTGCCCATTGTTCGGCTGCCTTAAGTAGAGGCGTGCCGATTTGATGATGTCTAAATGATTCGGTCACAATCAGACTCTGTAAAAAACCATACCGGTAAGAGACCTTGAGCGGATTGGGTTCATCTTGTCTGATATAAATCTCAGCCAGACCAACAATCTTGCCTTCAAGTTCAGCCACAAAGATAGCGGAATTGTCATCCTTGATGATTTTTTCGAAGGTTTGGAATAGTTCTGAATTTTCGTAACTGTCGGGTGGTTTACCTAAACTGACTAATCGGTGTGGAACTCCTTGAACATGAAACTCATGGAATTCATGGTAAAGACGACCGAGTATCTCACGGTCTGCCAAATTTGCCAGTCTTATTTTCATTTATTCAGAATTTTAATAACTTATTAACTCGGGTCAAGATATTTAGTTTTGAGAGTTCTGGAAATTACGCTCTCATGATTACTACGATAGAAGAAAAGATTACAGCGATTAAACTATTTGTAATTTTAATCACCGTAATCACCCTTTTCATCGCAGTAATCAATCAAGAATATTGATTTTACTTGAAAGTTTTGCTATTATGACCGTTTAACTCATTTAGTCTTATAACCAAAAGATAACTTAGAAAGGAAAGATATGCCTTTGATTTATAAAACAATCGGACAAATCCTCGATGAAAATACAGAGAAATATTCGAATCAAGCCGCAGTTGTCTATGTCGATGAAAATCTACGGTTTAGCTGGCTGGAACTGAAAGATATGGTCGATACGACAGCTAAAGCGTTTATGGCATTAGGCGTAAAGAAGGGCAAACATATCGCAATCTGGGGCACCAATAAACCAGAATGGCTGATAACCCAATTGGCAGCGGCAAAAATCGGTGCCGGTTTAGTCACAATCAATCCAGAATGGAAAGCAAATGAACTGGAATATGCGCTTAAGCAATCGGATAGTAAAGTCCTGGTGATGATTGAAGGTTTTGAGAAAAAGAGTGGTGACAAGCTACATCGCTACGAGTATCTAAAAATCTTGATCGATGCTTGTCCAGAAATCGTCGATGTCAAAGATAAAGAGAGATTAGCCACCGAAGCTCAGAGAACACAGAGATAGTAGAGGTATCAGGGAAGGCAGAATTAAACCACAGGATTTCACTGATTTAATCAAGGAAAAAATGTTCTTGTGAGAATTTCGTGTTTATCTCGTGGTTAAATTCTTCTCTGTTAGCTCTGCGGTTTAAAATATCTCATTGTCTCTGTGACAGAAATTCTTTAATCTTCCTTCATGTATCGTTACTTTTTCTATCTTGACTTTATGTATTATATCATATACTTGGTAAATATATACAAAAAGGAGGTCATTATGAATAAAAGAATCGTGATTATAATTATCTTGATTAGCCTGAGTTCGTTGGTCTTGGGTGACTGGCTTAGTATCGGACCAAATGGTGGTCAGATTTACTGCGGTGCAATCAGCTCTGACAGTTCACCAGTCATCTATGTCGCACCAACGAACTATCCAACGCCCTTGTTCAAGACCTTTGACCGCGGTCAGAATTGGACCAATACGAGTAGTACTCTCTCATCTTATCCTTACACAATGAAGGTTGACCCGGGAAATAGAGATGTCGTTTATACAATTATCAGCAGCCGTTGTTATAAGACAACTAATGGTGGTGCAAGCTGGAATCAGTATACTATCCAAAGCAATACTTACTTCCAAAGTCTAACCATGAACCCGCTCAATAACCAGGTCCTGTTTGCTGGGGGTTATGCCTGGGACGGTTCATACTGGCATCCAGCTGTTGCACGCAGCACCAATGGCGGTGAAAACTGGACCGTGGTTGACACTGATACTGCCAGTAATTCTTACAATTACTCAGTAGCGATTGACCCGGTTGATACGACAATTATCTATGCTGGGGGCTATGCCAATGCTCGCTCAGCATTCTATAAATCAACTGACCGGGGCGAAACCTGGACCCGTTATGAATTCCCGATGAACGTTTCATCAGTCTATTCTCTGCATGTGAGTCCGCTTGACCACAACATAGTATTGGCAGGGGCAGTGTCAGGTGTTATGCGTTCCACTGATGCTGGTGAAACCTGGACCAGGCAGAGTAGTTATTCTTATAACTATTCGATGCACGCGGTTCCAAATGAACCCAATGTAATCTATACCGGGTCTTATACTACGGTCTGTCGTAGCGATGATACTGGTCGAACCTGGATTAGTAGTGGCACAGGCATCTTGGGTAATACGGTACGCTGTGTTCTGGTTGACCCTCAGAATAATGGAACCGTCTATTGCGGGACCAAGGCTGGTATGTTCAAATCTACTGATTATGGTGCCAGCTGGCAGGAAATCAACAACGGTATCGTTGTCGGCAAAATTCCGGTTGTGAGTCTAATGCCAACTGACCCGCATACCGTGTATATTGAATTTATCGATAATGCTATTTTCAAATCCACGGACGACGGCAATACCTGGCAGCGTCAGCCCGAGATTCTAAATTGCGGCAATGTCTGTAACATCTGTTTTGACTGGTCAAATCCGCAGCGGCTCTGGATGTTCGAAGGCTCGGGCTGAGGAAACGCCGAGCTCTTTATGAGCGAAGACGGCGGGTCCGTCTGGCAAACTGTAGGAAGCTGGCTGAGTGATGGCGGCACAATGGCAGTGTCACCGCACAATTCTGATATTATCTTTTGTGTCGGCAATTATTATGTTAATAGCATTTATCACTTGGGTATATCGCATTCCAGTGACGGTGGAATAACCTGGGAACACGACACAGTTG
>JAOUPE010000125.1 GCA_029880025.1 Caldifarciminota bacterium | reverse complement strand
ATTTGCAATTTTATCGGTAGTCGGTTTTGTCGTTGTCGGCATCGTTGCCGATAACCTGATAAAATGGCAAATTAAAAAGTTTGACCTTACCGCAGTTAAATTTTTGATTCTAATTGGAGTGGCTCTAATATTTGCCTATTACACTGGTGAACCATGGTATTGTAAGCTCTGTCCCCAGGGCACACTTCAAGCTGGTATTCCGTTGGTTTTATGGGACCCGGTTCATTCCCTGCGAAGATTGGTCGGTTGGCTTTACTATACCAAGATTGGAATTTTGATTGCTACTCTGGTTCTTTCGATACCAATCAAGCGACCTTTTTGTCGGGTTGTCTGTCCGATTGGCGCAATTTACGCCATCTTCAATAAATTCAGTTTGCTTCACTTAAAGTTAGATGCAAAAGAGTGTAAGACTTGCCGACTTTGTGAAAGAGTCTGTCCGATGGGGATTGAAGTCCATCAGAACTCAAATCAGCTTGATTGTATTCGCTGTTTCGAATGTGTCTGGCACTGCTCACCGCGCAGTATTGAAATAAAGTTTTAAATTATTTCCTAAATTAACTTGCGAAAACCAGATTGGTTAAAAATCAAACTGCCCAAGGGCAAGAATTATCAAAAGATGAAAGAACTACTTGCTCAATACAACCTACACACAGTATGTTCAGAAGCCCGCTGCCCAAATTTAGGAGAGTGCTGGTCAAGAAAGACCGCGACATTTATGATTTTGGGCGATGTCTGTACCCGAAGCTGTAAATTCTGTGCGGTCAAAAAGGGCAATCCAAAAGGAAAAGTGGATAACGAAGAATCAGAAAGAATTGCTCGTGCGGTAAAAGAATTGGGACTAAACTATGTAGTGATAACTTCAGTCACGCGTGACGATTTGGCTGATGTAGGGGCAGAAGTTTTTAAGAATACAATTAGCTCGATTCGACAAATTAGTCCTGATACCAAAATCGAAGTATTGATTCCTGACTTCGCTGGTAAAATATCATCTTTAGCCGAAGTTTTATCAGCCCAACCATATATCACAGGGCATAATCTGGAAACGGTTGAGCGCTTAACTCCGAAGATAAGGGACAAACGAGCTGGCTATCAAATTTCCTTAGAGGTTTTACGTTCGGTCAAGAGTTTAAACAAGGAGATTAAAACCAAAAGCGGATTTATGGTTGGGTTGGGAGAAACGGAAAATGAAGTTTTGCAAACGATGAAAGACCTGAAAAAATCAAAAGTAGATTTTTTAACAATTGGTCAGTATCTTCAACCTACCGGTAATAATCTGCCGGTTAGTGAATACATCAGACCTGAACAATTTGAGACCTTTCAGAAGTATGGTTTGGAATTAGGATTTAGTAGGGTCTTGAGCAGTCCTTTAGTGAGAAGTTCTTATTCCGCCGAATTGTTAACTGCAACTGATTATCGATGATTTAAGGAAAAGGTTTTTTAATAGTATCGGAATAATTTCAGAGTAAAATTTTTTGGCTGCCCTATTACCAAATACTGCCGTAACCAGTAAAAATCCAAGATTTGTTCTCTTTCTTAAATAACATTGAGACGCTGTGTCGACGCTGAATTCTTGGCGGTGGTTTTGCCGAATGAATTGGGACAATATCTAAAGCGCCAATCGCAATTCCATCCAGTATTCTAACTATTCCGAATTCTAAATATGTATTAATACCTAAAAATGGATAATTTTCTTTAAGTTCATCTTCGGTTAACCATAAAACGCGATTTTTCGGAAGGCGAACTGAAAATTGTTTCCGGTCCGGTTGTCTTAGTATCACAACGGTATTTGTCAAATCGATTTGTTGGAAGAGCTTTTCAAATCCAGAGTCGGACACGGTTTCTTCAAGCATGAGTTGCATTATTTCTCTTTGGGCAAGGGTATCGTAATCACCGTATTCAAAATCCTCATGATTTAGGATACCGGTTAACCACATTAATTGCCAAACGCTATCATTATTTATCCAATACTGGTAGATAAATTTGGTTTCTGGTGAATTGCGGAAAGATATCCAGGAAGTGATATGTCCTGAGATACCAACAATATTAACGATTCCTATCTTTGCTGTTCTATAAGACTGGTCAGAATACCATTGGACGAGTGCTTCTTGAACTTGGTCTTTGGAAAATTTCCTCTGGAAAGCCGGGTTAAATAGTCGGTGGATTTTTGTGCCGTCTTTCTTGGCTAAAGCGTTCAGAAATTTAGTTTCGTATTTCAGTAATTCAGCTCGCGCGCCAATATTTTGATTATAGGTAGTTTGAAGATAGCGCCAGGAAATTAAAAAAATAGCCAGGAGTAGAATTAAACCGACTACTGCTAAGATAAATATCCGCATTTGAGAAGCGGGCTCGACCAGATTTGAACTGGCGATCTTCGCCGTGACAGGGCGACGTGTTAAACCAAGCTACACTACGAGCCCAATTTTTCTTTTAAAAGAATACCGCAACATATCGATTTGTCAATAGCTGGCAGTAAATTGTGCCATCTCGATTTTTACTTTAGACGGGATTTTTATAGCTGCCCGAAGAAATGAATTATATAAAGTTAAATCGGTTCAGAGCGACTTCTCAACTACCCGATACCGTTTATAAATTTTACCGCCCACTTCGCAGTCGAAGTCGTTGATTAATTGATTATCCTCTAAATTCCAAGAAAGTTCGCACCACTCATAGCCCTGGGAACGTGCAAACTGCTCGGTTTCATAGAAAAGCAGGACCGGCAAACCAAGACGCCGATACTCTTCTTTAAAACCGAATAAAAGGGCGCGGATGCCCTTTATTCGCTTTCGATAGTAGAAGAATTTTATAATACCGATTAGACCCAATTTGCCGTTAAGGTATTTGAGGACTTGGTTCAGGTCAGGTAAAGTAACCGACAGCCCAGCCGGCTTGCCATCGTAAAATGCTAACAACACCATCTCGGGTAGAGCAAAATTCTTAAGATTATTGGCGAGGAAATTCATCTCATTCTCAGTCATTGGTGAAAATCCCCAATTCTTTTGCCAAGAGTCATTATAGAGCTGTCGAATTATAGCCATTTCCGATTTAAGGTTCTTCATGTTCACCGGTCGAATTTTGATATGGGGATTCTGCTTGAGTTTTTCGGCAAGGCGGATCAGTCGATCCGGCATCGCAGTTGAAGCATATTTTATAAAGGCGAGGAGGTCTTTAGCCTTTCGGAAACCATAATTCTCAGCTAAGGTTAGATAGTAAGGGGGGTTATAGGGCATCATCAATACCGGTGGTTGGTCAAAGTCTTCAATTAAAAATCCCCATTCATCATTGGAAGACGGACTCATTGGACCCCTCATCAGGTTCATTCCTTGTTTTTTTAGCCATTCGGCACCAGCATCGAATAATGCATTAGCCACGGCTTGGTCATCTCGGCACTCGAAAAATCCAAAAGAACCAAGCTTCTCATTCCACAATCGGTTATAATTATCATCAACCTGAACGCTAATCCGACCCACTAACTCGCCATTTTTTTGCGCCAGAAAAAGTGAACGACGGGCATGTTCCCAGAACGGATGACGCTTTTGGTCGAGTAATTTACTGACTTCTCTCTTTAAGGGCGGCACCCAATTAGGGTCTTCAACGTATATTTTCCAGGGAAAATTAATAAATGCTTTTAACTGGGCTGGTGTTTTTACCTCAGCAATCTGAACCAAGTTTTACCTCAAAGGTTAAAGAGAATTGATAAAAATCCATCGGACGCCTTAATTTAAACTCAAGACTGACTTAGTGTCAAGCGAAGTTTTTGTTAAAGATTGACACATAACCAATAATTTCTATATTAATGTATGAATATACGGGCATCTATAATAGTTACGGGTAGAGTACAAGGCGTATTCTTTCGTGACTTTACCAGAGAGAATGCAATAAAACTGGATTTAACCGGCTGGGTAAGGAATCTTCCTAATGGTAGTGTTGAGTCGATGGCTGAGGGAGAAAAAGAGGATATTCTCAAATTGATTGAACATTTAAAACAAGGACCATCGGCAGCAAACGTAAAAGAAGTGAAGGTTAATTGGCAAAAATATGTTGGCAAATGCACTGATTTTTCGATACAATATTGAAGGAAAATGATATGGAAGTAAATTTAGCTGGATTCAATGTTGACAGCGAGACATTAAAAGAACTCGCCGGAAGGAAAAAGAAGATAATCCTCACTCCAGAGACTATTGCCGCAGCTTATGCCCGAATCAGCCGCAGTAAAGCATCTCCTGCCGACCTTCGAAAAACCGCGCGCAAAGAAGTCGAAAAGGCAAGAAAATCAAACCGGACAATAATCTTTGAAATGGGGCACCATTCGATTGCCGAACACGCCGTATTTAATTTCGATATCGGCGGGATTTCTCGATTAGCAATTGAGATATTGGAGGGGTTTCGGTTAAATTCATATACCGAGAAATCCCAGCGTTATGTTGCCTTAGATGAAAATTATTTGATTCCAGAGGAGATTAAAAACACGCCATTTTTAAATGATTTTGTGAATATCGTCGAAATTCAAAATCGCTATTATCAAGGACTCTTAACCAAGTTGAAAAACTATTTTCAAAAACGGTATTCGGAAGCGAGCGTTGACTCGAAGGCGTTAGAGAATTATGCCAATGAAGATGCACGGTATACAACTTCCTTGGCAACCAAAAGCCAGCTTGGGGCAACTGTAAATGCCCGTAATCTGGAATTGATGCTAAGACGATTGTCATCCTATGGGCTCACGGAAATTCGTGAGCTGGGTTCAAAACTTTTTGCCCTGACCGAAAAGGTTGCCCCTTCAATTGTTTTATTCCATCAAGCTAATGACTATGACCAGAAAACCTATTCCGAGCTTAATGCCAAGGTGCAGAAGATTATGGGTGAAGAGGAGAGCTGGCTTCAAAGCGATGATGTTCAATTAGTCCATTACACCCCGGATGCCGATAATATTCTAATTGCATCATTACTTCATCGCAGTTCAAATTTACCATTTAACAAATGTTTAAAAAAGGCTCGCAAACTGATGCTGTATCAGAAAAAAGAGCTGATGAAAACGGCTTGCCAATATTTAAAGTTTTATGATGCGGTTTTAAGAGAATTTGAACATATTCATCTCACATTTGATTTAGTAGTTTCCGCCTCCTGTTTTGCTCAATTGAAACGCCACCGGATGGCGACAATCACTGCTCAGTTTTATGATCCGGGATTGGGGGTCACGGTGCCGAAATCGATTGATGAGATTGGTGAGACGAACAAATTTATGGAAATAATCCGCAAGACTAATGATGTTTATGATAAGATTAATAAAAAAATGCCTTCGGTTGCTCAATATATCTTGACTAATGCACAGCAAAAAAGAGTTTTGGTTTCTTTAAATGTCC
>JAOUPE010000124.1 GCA_029880025.1 Caldifarciminota bacterium | reverse complement strand
ATAGACCAATGAATAAAAGCATAATGCCTAAAAATAAAAATTTAGATATTAGGACCCTGGATTGTAAAGTTTGGATGTAATCTAAATTAAAACACTGCATCACTAAAAGCTTAATAAGTCTACAGAATTTGTCAAGCAATTAATGTATTTATCTACCCAGATAAGGGCATCGTTGCCCCAGTCATTGCTTAGGAACTAACCTTGAGCCGCCTTAGAGGCTGATTCTGTGATATTATTTGGAAATAATTATCTCTTTGGTAAAACTAACCTTCTCGGTCTCCAATATATAGAAATATATTCCAGAGGGTAATTTTCTTTGTTTACTATCAGTACCATCCCAAATTATTTGATAATATCCTTCTTCCTGTTCTCCATCAAATAACTTTCTAACTTTCTGACCAGTTATATCATGAATTGAAAGTTTAACTTTAGACGGGACGGGCAATCCATATTTAATCTTGGTTTTCTTCTTAAAAGGATTAGGATAATTCTGATAAAGCATAAAAAGACTTGGCTTGACTTCAAAAGTTTCTTCCTCATTGATTCCAGTTACCTTAAAGGGTAAAGCAGTAACCAGGATAATGTCACTAAGTGTATCGTTCATTACACATTGATCTTCATCGTTAGCTATGCTGGTGATGACTTTCAACAAATATTTCCCCTCGTTTGGGGCAGAAACCGTAAGCCTTACTAAAGTTTCAGCAAATGGGGGAAGGCAGGGAATAATTGTATCGGAATGGTTTTTGCCAATCCACGCTTCAGCTTTAATATTTTTTGCCTTATAACCTCCAAAATTCCTGATAATGAAGCATACGCTCTGGCTGTCATTAGGAGTAATTATTTCTGATGGCGAACATATATCTGTGGGGGCAACGTCTACACCTGGGGTAATTGTCGGAATAATTGTCACATCATCAATACACCAGGCAACAATATCAGTTAAATCACCAGAATAAATCCAGGCTATTTTGACCTTTGAGTTACGAGTTGCTGAATTTACTATTACGTTTACCGAGTCATAGCCATTTTTGTAAGTCTTGTATGATGTCAAAACATTGGACCAGGTTTTACCTTCGTCGGTGGAATAGACAACTCGGGCTTTATATTGGGCTGGTTTATTTGGCCAAAACAAAACCCGAAACTTCAACCTTAAGGTCTCATTGTCCTCAGGATATATTATATTTGTTGAATAAAGAGTTTCACAACAATATCCTCTTGTATCGCCTCTCAGACACATATAATTAGTAAGATTCGAATTCCAGGGCCATTCGCTGCCTCTTCTTAAATACAAGTTTGATTTAGGACGTAACCAATGCTGGTTAAGCGAATTTTGTGCTAACCATTCATCAAATCCTTCGTTTAGCAAATACGGTTCAGGCAAACCAATCGTATCTTTTATCCAAAAATATCCGACCAACGTGTCATTGCTTCTATCCACATCATAAGGCGAATCAAGAAAAGAAGTAATTTTAAAATAACCGACTTCATTGGTTATAAAGTTTCTAAATTGGCACATCTTAGCCGTACCCAAACGAACAAATATTTTTGAGTCAGCTTGATAGAATAAACTGTCATCCCTCTCAATTTTAACAACAGTTTTGATTTCATCATCTTTACCATCTCTATTAGAAATAATTCCCCTTACCAGTAAAGATATTTTTGTATTTTGGTATTTATAACATATGGGGGCATCTTCTGCTTTTATTAAGGTAAAAGCTAACATTAATAATAGTATGGTCGGGGTCGTTTTTAATGACCTGAAGCCTAATTCTTGATTTTGATAATTTTTAAATACAAAAAAACTCATCTTGGGCATAGCTTATTGTAGTATTACTTAGATTCTTGTCAATAGTAAAAAATATTATCCATACCCATATTGGGAAATGGTATAGTGAGAGAATTAAGCATCGTTACCTCAGCCATTGCTTAGGAACTAACCTTGAGCCGCCTACCATACTCTACCATCAACTTTTTTGGGTTTGTCTGGGATAAATTTAGCTGGCTTTTGAGTAGCTTACTTTACTTTCAATAATCTTAGCTTTTGTTTATTTGAATCGAATTCAAATTTTTCCAAGACAGCAAAATAGACTCCAGGCTTAATTTCTTTGTCTTGTTCATCCTGACCATCCCAGACTATATTTTTATTTGCCTGAGACAGTTCAAACTGCTTGACCAATTGACCCTGGCAATCGTAAATTCGCAGCCCAGCCGTCTTTAAGTTTTCTCCTCTATATCGGATTATTGTCTGATTGGAAAAGGGGTTGGGCTGGCATTCCAAACGGCTTGAAGTTTTCATAATTACCGCTGGTTTTTGGATTTCAATACCGGCTGGTAACACTTGAGTGCTACCCTCGTGCGGCAGACAATTCTGTGCGGTCACCGTAACCGTCATGGTTCCGGTCGACAAAGGATTTATTGACAAGCTGACCTGACCCAAACTATCCGAATAGGCATAGGCGTATATCTCGGTTCCTTTCATTAAGCAAACTAAAGCATTTGGCACGGGCACGCTATCGCTTCTTACCGTTACCACAAAATTCTGGGGCGCAAGTGGAATTGTTGGTTCATAAATAACCTCTAAAGGTTTTGGCACGGCTGTCCACAGACATAATTCCGGGTCGCCTAACAGATTAAAAGCTTCGTATTCGTGACGGTCAAGAAACTCGTCCCAGATTTGGGTTTTACCATCAAGCACGGCTTGACCAAGATTTCGGGTCAAATGCCGAAACACCGAGTTAAAGAAACCATGGGTCATTGCGCTGCGAATTGCCGCAACATTCATTACCCCGCGGGTATTTCCCACAAATGCCACTGCCCCTTTCGGATTACCTGGGGTCCCAGATTTTATCCAGGCATCGCCTACCATTGATTCGAGCGCGGCCAGAGTCATCGTGGCACAGGTAAATGAACAAATGACCGGCAGTTTATTGTTGTTATTAATCACGCCCGGGTCGAATCGAAACGGCGGCGGCCAGCAGCCATATGCCGAACCTCGATAAAGTAAAAAACTTCTGCCCTCAGTTACTGCTGTTATCACATCCGATGCAGTGTGTCCACGGGCACCCGAAAACGTGTCAATCTTTATATAACCAGCCGAACGCATCAGGCTAACGACAAAACGAGCATCATTCCAATAAATTGTATCATCCGGGTCACCATCCTCATTAATAATTATGGTTCCAGCCCGTAACCAGAGACTATCACTTAAAAATGGTGTCCGCTCAAAACTTAAAGTTTTTGCCACCATCACGCTGCATTGAAATGGATTCTTTGCCGGAAATCGTCCATAGCAAAGCTCGGCTCTGAGGTCACCGGTCATATTGGCATATTCGTTGTCTGTTTCATAAGAGGGAGGAGGGTAATTACGCAGAAAACTCGGCAAAAGTGCCGGGCTGCCAACCAGCAGTAAAAACTCGGGTCGAGGATTCCAGGTATTGTAGGCATTCACGATATAATCTCGGATTTGGGTATTGGACGAACCGGTCTCGGATATTCGAGCGATTTTCGTTTTCATTCCTTTTTTATGCTTCCACTGGGCTAAAGGCTCAATTGCTGCATACAGACTATCATGGGTAATTATCAGATAACGGGCACCTTCCTGGCTAAAACCGAGGGCGGCGAATAAAAGGATAATTGTTAGAATTTTTCTTATTTTGCTCTGCATTCGTTCCTAATACCTTACTATAATGATGAGCAAACTCTGCACAATTGTCAATTCTTTATTGAGAGGTCGCTGAAAAAGTCTTTTTTAATTCGCCTTAGGCGGATTAATTTTTCTCCTTTTTCGTATCCTTCTCCTCGCATATGGCAAGTCCCTTCTTTGTCTTTTTCGTGCTTTCGTGGTTTATTGGTCTTGTTTCTTTTTTGCTCGGATGACTCTTCGAGTTGCGTACTTTTGCGTCAAGTTCGATAAATTCTTTACCATTCTTTTTCGTGTTTTCGTGCTTTCGTGGTTTTTTCCACTCTTGTTCCGCACACGCTTTGCGTTGCATGGTTTTTCAGAACTCGTGATAAAATTTTCTTGACTGATTATTAATTATCGCTATATTATAATTAGCGAAAGGGACTGGGACTTCTAACCAGTCTTATTTTAGACATTATTATTATCTTTTAATAAATAGGAGGAAAAAATGGTACAAAATAAAACCATAATTACAATCTTACTAATAGGATTAACGACTCTTGCTTTGGCACAGGTTGATACGGCTTGGGTAAGAAGATGGTCAACCATTCCAATTAACGCCTCTGATTACGTGTATGGTCTTACGGTTGATAATTCAGGAAACGTCTATATTACCGGTTGCGGTGACTATTTAGGTTCTATTTCAGATATCATAACGATGAAGTATGGTCCGACCGGTGATTCGATTTGGGCATCAATCTATCAAAAGAACGCTTCACAAATGACCCGCTCGGTCGCAGTTGGTAATTCGGGTTGTGTCTATGTGACCGGTTATACTATGGAATCAGGCAATGGCGACTTTATAACGATAAAGTATTTTCCGAATGGCGATACTGCCTGGATAAAAAGATATAATGGTCAAGGAACTGGTTATGACTTTTCCAGAAAATTAGTGCTCGACAACCAAGAAAATGTCTATATTACAGGCTATAGTCAAGACCCTGGTATCAGCAAGTATTCACATGCTACAATCAAATACGATTCGTCAGGAAATCAATTATGGGTTAAAAGAGATAGTTTTGGCGGCGGTGCTCCTTTTACCCCAAACGGTTTGGTGCTTGATAACAGTGGTAACCCTTATATCGTATCAAAAACTAATCACCCGACCCAGCGCAATAACTATGTTGTCGCTAAATACAAAGCAGAAACCGGTGATACTTATTGGGTAAGAACATATAATGGTCCAGCCGATAGTACGGATAATGCCCTCGGGATTGCGATTGACAATTCAGACAATGTTTATGTAACTGGGACCAGTTATGGTGGTCCAGGGACTGGTTATGATATTGCTACAATAAAATATAACTCAAGTGGCGATACTCAATGGGTCAGAAGATGGTCTAATCCAGATACTGCAGCTGGTGATGAAGGTTATTGGATTGCGGTGGATGGTTCAGGCAATGTTTACGTTTATGGAAGAACTTATGGGAAATACCCGAACAATTATGACCTGGTTGTGCTTAAATATAATTCAAGCGGTGTGTTTCAATGGGCGTCAAGGTACAATGGTCCAGGCGGAACTGATTATGTAATTGATGAAGATGGGCAAAACGGAATGGCACTTGACCAGTATGGTTTTGTTTATATTACCGGCTATAGCCGGCAACTTGGCTCAACCAACAAAAATGACTTTGTGACGATAAAATTTAATCCGGATGGTGATACCCTGTGGACAAAAAGATATGATTATGCTGATAGTA
>JAOUPE010000123.1 GCA_029880025.1 Caldifarciminota bacterium | reverse complement strand
CTTCGTCGAAAGAATGAAGCGAAGCGCAATTCTTTTCTGAATAAGAATCCGAAGCAATCCGAAGAGAATTGACTTTGTCAATTAAGAGTGAAAGCCAATTTGACGCAAAGAGAAGTGGCATCGAGAATGGAAATCAAGACTAAGTCGGGCAGAAGTTTCATTGCTCAATTAGAAAACGGACTGATGAAGAATCCAACTTTACGCACAATCCTCGACTATCTAAGAGCCAGCGGTGCTTCCTGGACCGCCCAGCACCTGTGAAGAAAAAAATTTAATACTGCTTTTGTCTTATAATGACCAGTAAAAAAAAGAGGGGATTCGATTCGAATCCCCTCTTTGCCTGGTTCTTTGAGATTAACGGCTGATAACCATTTTCTTGACAAGACCAAAGTTACGACCTTCCAATCTTAAGACGTAAACGCCAGTTGGTAGTTCTTGACTATTAAGCGTTATCCTGCCCTGTTTCGAATTAGCCGGTACCGTTAAAATCTTTACCAGTTTGCCACAGGCATCATAGAGTTTTAATCTGACATCATCCGGTTCTGGTAGATTGTATCTGATTTCAGCAGTCTTATTACATGGTATCGGCTTAATTTCCAGATTGAATTTCGCAACCGATTTAATCTGATTTGATGACATATTACCATCTTCTGAACCATTCTGAGCAGTAAGCGTCATGGTGAATGGTGAATACGCCCAGAATTCTCTGGTATTTGCGCCTTTGAACACATAAGCTTTTCCGTTCACCGTAGCGAAGCAAATCGCACCACCAGATTTGACCCGTTTATTACTTGGCGCCATCGGTATTGGTTCTTTACTTAACCAGGTATCTTGAACAATATCATAAGACCAGAGTTCATCCGTATTACCACCTTTAAGCGCATAAATCAAATTCGCACCATTATGAGCGAGTCCAGCACCATTTTTTGCCTTCTTTTTCTTACCCATGGTGCCATAAAACGGCAGCATCGGTTTCATCTCCCAGGTATCTAATGTTATATCGTAGACATAAAATTCGTTGGTTTTGCCTTTCAATGCATAAATATGATTGGCTCCATCATAAATGATACTACTGCCACGATACAACACTTTACCCGAAGGCGCGAGTGGTACTGGTTTTCGTTTTAACCAGGTATCCATTTCAACCCAGTACGCATAGAATTCATCGGTCTTACTTCCTTTTAGACAATAGATAAAACTGGTGTCACCTTTACTGACATAAACCAATCCTGAACCACCTTTAACTCTCCTGCCCCGAAGTCCTTCTGGTATTGATTTCTTTTCAGTCCAGCTGTCCGTGGTAATTCGATACTGCCAGAACTCACTGGTATTTGCCCCTTTCAAGGCAAAGATATATTCGCCACTATAGCAGAGAGCCGAACCATCTTTTACCCGTTTGCTTCTGGTAATTGAATAAGGTATCGAACAGATATTGGTCCAACTGTCGGTTAGAATATCATAACGGTAGAACTCGTTAGTGTTAGAACCCTTAAAGGCATAGATTGAATAATCTGGCACATAAACCAGGGCAGCGCCTTTCTTCACCCGTTTGTTTCTCAAACCAATTGGTAAATCTTGCTTTTGGAGCCAGACAATATCGGTAAAGACTATTATCGTATCAAACCTTACATCATTGGTTGGATTCATGTCATCAAGCAGTACACATTGAATCTGTGCCGTGTGCATACCAAGTGATTCTGGTGTCCAAGCCGCAAATTCAACCACTGATTCCATGCCCGGTTCCAGATATAGGTTGATTAAATCGAAATAAATAATATTCGAACGAACGCTAATCTGAAAGGTAACCGGAAATGTTGCTGGTTGGTTTCCGATGTTTTCAAAACGCGCCTTTGGTATAACCTGAACACCAAGGGCTATCGTCTCAACCGGAGCAACCACGGCTGATGCCAATATGTCGCGGACAATAACAAAGATACTGTCCTGTTGAAAATCATTGTTACGGTAGGCATCGTTGCTGAGCCGGGTTGAACATTTTACCGTATTGTTATTTCGAGTCAAAGGTTGCCAGGTATCGAATGCAACCGGACTACTGCTTCCTGGATTTAAAGTTAAAGTCCTGGTGCTGGTGTAACCTGTGCCGATTCGACATTCGACATCAAAGGTTTCTGAGGTCGAACCATAATTGGCTACGGTTGCGTTGATTGGGACCTGAGTTCCCGAATCAACTGAGGCGGGCAGCCCGGTAAATGAGGCAACCCCAACATCGTGCACATTAATTGTTACAGTACCGGTCTGTCGGTCGTTACCACGATTGATATCATTACTGAGCTGAGTACTGCAACTAAGGGTATAACTGCCGCGAGGCTGCAATACCAACCAGTTAGCAAAATTGACTGATTGCGAACTATTCGGTGGCATGTTTATGCTGATAACCGATGAATAGAAACCCCCGATTTTATAATTCACATCGAACGACTCGTTAGAGGTGCCATAATTGGCGATGGTGGCACTGACCGTTACCGTCGAGTTACTATCAACCTGAGCCGGCGGTGAATTTAAAGAGACCACACCTACGTCATGCACCATGACCGCTACCGTTCCGGTTAGAGCATCATTGTTTGGATTAATATCCAGATTAAGTTGTGTGCTGCATTTCATCGCATAACTACCCCGTGGTTGAGTGACTGACCAATTGTCAAAACTGACCACACTGAAATTTCCTGCTGGCAGGGTTATGGTTCGCAGACTCGTATAAAAACTACCGATTCGGAAGCTTATCGAAAAGGTTTCCGAATAAGTTCCATAGTTCGTGATTCGAGCACTGACCGGACTGACCGTATTGCTGTCAACCTCAGTCGTCGGAGAATTAATAAGGGCAACCCCAACATCATGAATATTCACCGTAACCGAACTGGTTTGGCGATTGTTATTTGCATTGGCATCGCCAGCAAGGGTTGTACTGCAGCGGGGTGTATAGGTGTTTCGAGTTTGATTAACGAGCCAGGGGTCAAAGTTAACCACTGAAGAACCGTTTGGAGTCAACGTGATAGTTCTGCTGCTGGTATAAAAACCACCAATTCGGAACAGTACCGAAAAAGTTTCCGTCGTGGTGCCAAAGTTCTGGACCGTTGCCGATATCGGAACCGTGGAAGCCGAATCGACTGCCGCCGGTGGTGAATTGATACTTGTCACACCAACATCACGAACCCGAACCGTAAAACTACTATCTCTTGCATCATTGCTATTTATCTGGTCACCAACCAATGCGGTGGTACAGCGAGTGGTGTAATTACCTCTTGGTCCAATGTTCCAGGAACCGATATTGACCGTTCTCTGTTCACCTGAGTTAAGGTTTGAAACCGTTACGGTATTGGACCAGTTGACACCAGGACCATTGATATAGAGAGTAACCGAAAGATTTTCTTGATGTGAACCATAGTTCATAATCTGGGCTTGAGGAATCAAAAAGGCAGCCGAATCAACTGTGCCGGCTGGGCTAATAATCGCCGACACACCAACATCACGCACTCTAACCACAGCCGAACCAGTCTGGCGGTCGTTGCTTGTGCTCACATCACCGGCTAAAGCCGTACTGCATTTTAAGGTATTAGGACCTCGAACCAGTGCGGTCCAGGGGGCAAAATCTATTGTATCGGATAAGCCAGGACCAAGGTTTACCGACTGTATCGATGAGTAAGTATTGCCAATCCAGAAATAGACATTAAAGGTTTCGGTATGAGTACCAAGGTTATTGATTATTGCTTTGGGAGTGACAACCTGAGCCGAATCAATAGTACCGGATGGGGCAACAATCGCCGCCGTGGCGACATCTCTTACCCTAACTGAAATTGAACTGGTGCAACGGTCATTAAGCGGATTAATATCATTCGCATATTCGGTCGAACAGCGCACAAAATGGTTTCCCCGCTGTATCGCAGACCAACCTGGAAAATTAACCGTGGTGAACGTACCTGGAGCCAGGTTTACAACCTGGACTGAATTATTGTAAAAATTACCAATGCGCATCCGGACCCAAAAAGTGGTAATATAATCACCGAAGTTTTGAACACGAGCTTGCGGAGTAATTACCTGACCCGAATCGATAGTTCCGGTCGGCGCAAAAATTTGAGTGCAACCGAGGTCATAACGATAACCATAGAGATAAAAATCATCGATGTAAACACCTTCAGTCGTGCCAATAGTATCGCTACTAAAACGAAACCTTACTGCGGTGGCAGTATTTGGAATATTGGTCATAACCTGCTGGTCAAACCCACCATAATCACCTGACCTTGCCCAATGAGTAATCCAGCTGTCGCCCGAAAAGTATTCAAAATAGATATAATCATTCCAACCAGTATTTTGCCATATCGAAAATACCACCGAAGCATTGACATATCCGGTAAGGTCAATGGTCCGCTGCATCCAATTGTTTTGATTGTTAGCATAATTGGCATTCGGTGTGCATTTAACACTGTTAGGAGTTGATTTGGCACGGTTAGAAACTTTAGTCCATGGTCCACCACTACCACCAGTTGTCCAGCCGGCTGGAAACTCGGTAAAATAATCAAACCACATGAGAATTTGAGCCGAACCGGTTGAAACGAGAAGCAAGCATAAAAATAGGTAAAATATCGGATTGTGGGATAATTTGGGTTTTTGCTCTTTACTTTTTTGGTTCATTTTCCCCCCTTTATGACAATTGGTCATTCTTATCTTAATTCCCCAAAATATATATTAGATAAATTATAACCATTTTTTCTGTTTTGTCAAGTTAAAGTCTTTGTTGTCAAATAGTTGTGGTTATATTATAATAAGGTTAGAAATTTTTAATATGGCGAACAACGAATACTACGCTCTGTGGCTGAAGCTATCGAGCGTAAGCGACAAAAACACGAGATTAAGCAAGCACGAAATCTCTAAGCTATTTAGAAGCAGCTCCTTAATTTTCCACTTCTTTCGTGCTTTCAAGGTTTTCCGAACTCTCATCTTTATCTGTCTTATTTTATTATTCGGTTTGATTCACCCTGCACCGACGCGCCGGAAAGGAGTAAATGCCCAAAATAAACCCCTTAACGACAGCACTCGGTCGCTGAAGCGATTGAGCGCAAGCGAAAATCCAACGGTAGTTATATTTTTCGACGATGGGTTTTATTGCGTTTACCAATATGCTTACCCAATACTTAAATCCTTAAAGATGCCAATATCCCTTGGCGTAATAGCTTCTAACATCACTCCCTCGCCGAAGCAAGGGAGCGTAAGCGACAAAAATAATCCGAATCAGAAAAGTCGTTCCCCTTATAGTTTTATGAACCAAAATGAAATTCAAGAGATGATTGATTCCTTATCAATCGAGATTGCCAGTCATTCGGTTTCTCATTCTCGACTAATCGAGATGTCGGATACTATGCTGATAAAATACGAACTGGTTGTTTCCAAG
>JAOUPE010000122.1 GCA_029880025.1 Caldifarciminota bacterium | reverse complement strand
GGTGCGAAGATAAAAGGTCCAAACCCGGGTAGCGCTTGGCAAAACTTCTTTGTTTTACCACTTGCTCTCGAATGGCATGCCAATCAAGCGATCGCAATTCGGGGTGGGGTGCGTGCTGTATATTACTACCATCACCATAAACAAGAAAAAGCGGTAATCAATTCTTACTGGACACAGTCCCAAAGCTTTGGTTTGGGTTTTCAACTCTATCCGGGTTGGTATCTTGACTTAACCAGTCTTACCAACCTTGTTCAAATTGAGTTTCTAAATATAGCTTTGCGTAAAGAGTGGCAATAAAAGAAGATTGAAGAAAAAACAACCACCGCGGACATAGAAACCACACGATTTCACAAGATTAACACAAGAAAAAATCTGTGAAAATCTCGTGGTTACATATCTTTTCCGTAAATTCAGCGTCTACAAACGACCAATTACTGAAATGATTTTATAATTTAAAATTCTGGATTAACTCAGCCCAATTTAAATTTCTGTTGCAAGACTTTCCAGAGTTCGGCATGCACTTTCTTAGGCTCGGACATCGATTCGGACCGACACAATTGAATCATCATCCGGACATCGCGATAAACCTGAGTGCAACGCACACAAGTGATAAGATGATTTCGGATTCTTATCGAACGATTCTCGTTAAATTCTAAGTCGACAAAATCCGAAATGATTTTAATAAATTCCCGACACTCAGCCTGCTTCGGAAGGTTACCCTTAGGCGCCAAAACTCTTTTTCTCTTTTTTACTCTAAATATTTTGGTCATGGCTATTAAGATAAGATTCGAGCCGATTCCGTAAAAAGAGTCGACCCCGATGTAATCGTGATTTAACCGCAGCCACCGATAGGTTAAGCACTTTGCTAACTTCCCGATTGGACAGTCCTTCAAAATCCCTTAATACCACTACCGAACGAAAACCAGCCGGTAAATCATCAACCGCTTGGGATAAAGCGCGGCGTAACTCTCTTTGACGGACTAAACGTTCTGGACTTAGCGAGGCATCTGGGATTTCGCCAATCACATCACTGGATACAAAAATTGGCTGGCGCAACCTAGGCCTGTCTTGCATTTCATCCACAGGGGGCGTCATCATCTTTTTGCGTTTACGCAATCGGGTCAAACAGACATTGGTTGCAATTCGATATAACCATGTGTAAAATGAAGACTTACCTTTAAATTTCTTTAGAAAGTGATAGGCACGCAAAAATGAATCCTGTAAGGCTTCACTCGCCTCCTCTTCACAACCCAGCATTCGATAGCAGATATTATAAACCTTTCGTTCATAACGTCTTACCAGCTCAGCAAAAGCCGAGTCATCACCATCTTTTGCCCGTTTGACCAGGAGCGAATCGCCGGGTGGCAGGCTTTTTCGCTCTTCAGGCTTTGCCAGCTCTTTCATATTATATTGATAATATATGTAAGTTGCCTTATTTATTAGAAATACCGAGTTCTTTTTTGACAATCCGTTCTGCTTCTAACCAGTCATCCAGGTCTTGACCATGAGAAAAACCTCGCTTTTCATATAGTTCATAAGCTTTCATTCGGACTCGAGCAATAAACTCATCAGCCGAAATTTTGCGTTCGGTTTTCGGTTTCTGTGCTGTTTTCTTTCTTGGCATTTTATCTCCTTTCCATACCTATTATTTTGTATTGCAATTCAGTATATGTCAAGAAAATTATACAAAGATTATCATTGACTTTTTTGATCCTTCTCATTAGAATTTTGACAGGAAGAATCAAGTAATTGAGTAACCATCACCAAAGTCAAGTGAAAATCAGTATTTATTTAGGCGATATCAATCCATTGTTAATCTTAGGTTTAAATGATGAAAATCTAAATATTATTAACGAAAGATTTCAAGCCCAAATTGTTGCCCGGGGCGACCGAATTCGGGTCTCAGGTCCTAAACTCGAAGTCTATCAGATTCAGGAATTATTTCAAAGGCTGATTAAAATCGCAAAAAATGGTGAAATAATCACCCCGGAAACAGTGGGGTATGCAATCAGGCAAGTCAAAGGAAAACAAGAAGTTGGAGAAAGATTCCTTGCTGCCGCACCAAAAAAGAGCTTGGCGAATCGTGCTGCCAAAGGGCAGGAAATTGAACCGGGTTTGAACGTTTCCACTCCCAAAAAGTTAATTCACCCAAAAACACCGAATCAATCCGGATATCTAAAGGCGATTGCTGATTATGATATTGTCATCTGTATTGGTCCGGCTGGTACGGGTAAAACTTACCTGGCAGTAGCAAAAGCGGTATCAGCCTTGGTTGCCGGGAAAATCTCCCGGATTATCCTTACTCGTCCGGCAGTCGAGGCTGGTGAATCATTAGGTTTTTTGCCGGGTAATCTTAAAGAAAAAGTCGACCCCTATCTAAGACCTCTCTACGATGCGCTTTATGACATGGTGCCAATGGAAAAGTTGAGACGGCTCTATGACGAAGAAGTGGTTGAAGTTGCGCCATTAGCTTATATGCGAGGCAGAACCCTTTCTGATGCCTTTGTGATTTTAGATGAAGCACAAAATACTACTCCGATTCAGATGAAGATGTTTCTTACCCGCCTGGGCTGGAATTCCAAAGCGATTGTGACTGGTGACATTACTCAGATTGATTTGGGTCAAAACCAGACCTCGGGCTTGGTTGAAGCAAGAAACCGCTTGCAACACATCGCTGGTATTAAGTTCATTTATTTTGACGAACGTGATGTTGTAAGACCGTCCCTTGTCTCCAAAATCATTAAAGCATATGAAGACAAAGATTGAAATCTTCGGGATAAAGAATCAAAATTTGGTTAAAGAGTTGAAACAATTTTTACAAACCTTGCTTAAGGATAAATCGCCCAAAAAACTTTCGGTCATTTTCGTTAATAGCGACTATATCCAAAAGTTGAATCGAAAATATCTTGGCCGGAATCGGATAACCGATGTCTTAGCTTTTCCGTTTGACGATGAATTTTTAGGCGAGGTCTATGTCTGTCGGCAAAGGGCAAAAAAGCAAGCCAAAGAATATGGCTTAACCGAAAAAGAGGAGATTTTTCGATTAGTCAAACACGGCTTAATGCACCTTTTAGGTCGTCACCATTGACTAAGGTCGCTTTTACCGATGCGATCATTTTTTGTTAAGTAAATATGCTCTGGTATTTAACCATTGTCATTATTTGTCTTTTCTTCTCTGCCCTGTTTTCTGGCTCGGAAACCGCTCTGTTTTCGATATCGAAAATTGTCTTAGCCCAACTTAAGGAAGCAAAACGAAAAAATATCAGCCGAATCGAACATTTACTTTCTAATCCGCCCAGACTTTTAGGCACAATCCTTCTTTCCAATCTTCTGGTTAATATCACCGCCTCGTCGGTATTTACTTTGTTGGTGGTTGCCTTTTCCCGTTATTATGGCTTAGCACCTGACCTTTATCTGGGTATCGGGGCGGTGATGATGACCGGACTGCTTTTGGTCTTTGGCGAAGTTACCCCCAAGGTTTGGGCAGCCAAAAGACCGGTCTCTTTTGCTACTTTTTCTTCTTCACTCATCGTGTTACTTTCCAAACTATTTTCGCCATTAGTTAATTTACTATCCCATCTTGGTTTCACCATCCTGCGTCGGGCAAAACAGCCAACTTTTCCGACCGATGAAGAACTCATGACCATGATTGAAATCGGTAAAGAACAAGGAACGATATCGGCTGCCGAAGAAGAGATACTCCATAATTTACTCGAATTAGACAAGCGCACTGCATCCGAGGTGATGACCCCAAGGATTGAGATTGATGGTATGGAAAAGAATATGCGCTGTGAGCAGGCGGTCGAGTTTGCTAAAAAGACCGGATTTTCCCGATTCCCGGTATACGAAGGTTCGGTCGATAATGTTGTAGGAATCGTGTATGTTAAAGACCTCCTGACCAGTATCGGCGGAATAAATACCGTGGATGAGATTAAACGCCCGGCTTATTTTGTGCCCGAAGTTAAAAAGTTATCATTTCTTTTAGAAGAATTACGCAAGAAGGGTTCGCACATCGCAATCGTGGTCGATGAATTCGGACAAACCGCCGGGCTAGTAACTCTGGAAGATATTTTGGAAGCAATCTTTGGTGAAATCACCGACGAATACGACCTGCAGGAAGAACTGCCCTATTTTAAGTTGGACGAGAAGAATTATCTGGTCGATGGTGAAATTGATTTGAGGACCTTAAATCGAATTTTTCGCCGAGCCTTTAAAGGACTCGATTACGAGCGACTTTCCGGTTTTATTCATGCTCAGTTGAATCGCTTGCCTAAAGTTGGCGACTCATTCACCTTTCGTCGGCTCTATTTTGAAATAAAAAATGTTAGCAAGAACCGTATCGAACAGGTCTTAATTCGAAAGTCTTAATTTATGGAAATCCTATTAGGTTTAATTGCCCTCTTGCTGCAAGGGTTCTTTGCCGGCAGTGAGACCAGCTTTACCCGTGCCAACTGGATAAGACTTCTAAACTGGAGTCGTGCCAAACGTTTCGGGTCAGAACGCGCTTTGCGACTTTTAAAAAATAAAGAAAAGATTCTGGTCACAACCTTAATCGGAACCAATCTATTTGTCGTTTTAGCCTCGGTTCTTTTTTCCAATTATTTCATTCGTAACTTTGGTCCGGGTTATACCACACTTTCGGTTGTAATCGTTGTTATCTTATCCTTGGTCTTCAGCGAGTTTTTACCGAAAAGTTTGGCACAAGCTTTTCCTGAACAATGGGCAAGCTTTGCCGCTTATGTTTTAGACTGGGCAATGAAAATTTTTGCACCGGTCACTTATCTTTTATCTTCATTTGCTCGTGGTATAACCTCGCCGTTTACGAAAAAGAGCGATTATCTGGTTGGTATTTCCCGAAAGGATTTTGTGGTTGCTATGCGCGTCTATGACGAATTGCATCAAGAAGGGAGAAATGGTCAAGCTCTCTTATCGGGCATTGCTGCCCGACTCTTTGAGTTCAGTCGGATGAAAGTGGGTGAAGTTGCTTTGCCGCTTTCAAGAGTCGTGTCGGCGCCAGAAGGAACAACCTTGTTGAATTTGTGCGAAGAGATAAAAAAATGGGGCTTCTCAAGATATCCGGTTTATAAAGGTAGTCCAGAGAATATTACCGGTGTTATTCACACCAAAGATTTACTGTTCCTGCCCTATCGGCGTATTCGCCGCGCCTATGTCGTATCGGAAAATACTCGAGCCATGGAGGTGTTAAGCGAAATGAAGCGAAAAGGCGAACACTTGGCAATCGTCAAGGATGAAAACGCTGAGACATCAGGGATTGTTACATTGGAAGACCTGGTCGAGGAATTGGTCGGTGAAATCAGAAGCGAAGATTAATTTAATAACGAATAGCGCAAATGACAGCGAATAACACGAATTCGATAAATTTGTTATCATTCGTTAAATGCGTGGGTTTTGAAAAAATCCATGCCTA